>JBBSDR010000349.1:0-6738 GCA_038240465.1 Gemmatales bacterium | reverse complement strand
GCCCGGGGTGACCTGGAATCAAGACATTATCGATATCGTCTACAAATCTGCGCGGGGCATTGGGGGCATGGGCGCGACGACGACGCCCCAGGTAAGAGCGCCCCTGGCGATCAAGTGGGACACCAAGAAGCGCTCCACCCTCAACTGGACCGGGCAGGGCAATCCGATTGCCTACGAGTTGAGGCTGCTCTTCGCCAAGCCGTATGGGGACGGCAATCCGAAGCCGAGATACGCCATGCCCTTCGATGAGACTCCCATCAGCGTCTATCCGATTCCCGTGGATTTCATCAGCCCCGTGAGCGTGGGAGCGGCTGGCACTCAGAAAGTATTGGCTGTTCCGAGTGAAGTGCTGGTGCCGGCAATCATGGGCAAATTCGCCAGCTACTTCGGTCCGAAAAACGTCAACCCACCCGTCCCGGTACAGGTGATCAAGGCGGTCCTGCTTGCGAAGGACGCGACCGGGAAAGCCATCGGACAGCCCGAAGAACTCAGCACCGGACTGACGATTACCTGGGCGGATTCATCGGCGATTAGCCCCGGACAGCACGTCCCTCTCATTCCCACGCTGCCACCGCTCCCTGTGCCTTGTCCCTCGCCGATGATCTATCCGCCAGACTTCCCGCACATCGGGCCAGCTGTGCCGCCGATGCCTCCTGCAGATCCACAGACCGTCCTACCAGTTCCACGGATGGTTCCAGACGCCGGAATGCCCCATTGACCGGCGCGGCTGCGGGGCGGATAACAAGGAGGAACCTTATTCCGCTTCCGAGAACGCGAAAGGAAACGACCATGCCCTCGACGCCGGAAAAACGCATCCAGGAACTGCATCTGACGCTGCCGACGCCCGCGAAACCCGTGGCCAAGTACAAGACCGCCGTCCTCGTGGGCAATATCCTCTACGTCTCCGGACACGGCCCGGCGAAGATTACCGACAAGACGCCGATGGCCGGCAAGGTCGGCGCCGATCTGACCACCGAACAAGGCAAAGAGGCGGCGCGCGGCGTTGGCCTGAACATCCTGGCCACGGTCAAGGCGACAATCGGCTCGCTCGACAAGGTCAAGCGGCTGATCAAGACGCTCGGTATGGTCTACGCGACGGCGGACTACAAGGACCATCCGCAGGTGATTAACGGCTTCTCGGAACTGATGGCGGAAGTGTTCGGCGAGGATCACGGCGTTGGCGCTCGCAGCGCGGTCGGCATGGGATCGCTGCCGAATAACATTCCCGTTGAGATCGAGTGCATCTTCGAGGTGGAGGTGTGACAAGGGTTTGCCGCGACGCGAGTCTTCGAGCGGAGCGCGTCCAGCGTAATCGCGCCACGCGCTCCGCTCCGAGGACTCCGCGTCGCGGCTAACCATCGAGCGCGTCCAGCGTTATCGCGCCACGCGCTCCGCTCCGAGGACTCCGCGTCGCGGCTAACCAAGGTCATCCCGCGGCGGGAAGCGAACGGCCGCACACGTCCTCGACGACGGACGCGATGCTGTCGCCGCGATCGAGCAGGGCGGCCGCGCCGACGAACTCGGCAAACGCATGATTGCGCCGATCGGACGCATCCCCGACCAGGAAGATCCTCGCGCACAGTTGCTCGCGCTTCACCTTGTCGCAGGTCAGCCAGCCGCTCTCTTCTTCCAGATCGGTCGCCAGCACCATCAAATCCGGCTCGAGCATTCGCGCCAGACGGCGCGCCTCCGGACCCGTGCGGGCCGCGTAGGTGTCCCAGCCCAGCCGGCGAAAAGCGCGGCTCACCAGAGCGGCATAGGTGGCGTCGCCGTGCGCGACAATCAGGCAGGGACGAATCGGCTCTTCGCGTTGATCGGCATTCATGAATCGCTCCTTCATGGGCGGTGAGGAGGGTGCATCCTCTACTTCACCATCAGGCAGGTACAACCAAAGACGATTCTCTTCATCTTCTGGTTCGTTTTCGGCTCGTGAATCTTTCGTAACAAGCTGGTAACTTCAGGTAGGATTCATGAAACAAGCCGAAATTCAGGGCAAGTCGCGCACGAACGGGGTTTATGCTTGCCGTGCCGTGCGCGGCAGGCTACAAACACGCCTCGGAAGCACAACACGAAAGCGAGCGGCCGAATTACCCTGTTCTCGGTCGCGCCGCCTCTCCTGGAGCAGTCACGCATGGCGAAAAAAGCCGCTTCAAACAAGACGACCCAGAGCAAGGTCTCTCACGCGCCCGACGCTGCCGCACCCGCGGCGTCCAGCAGCGTCTCGGTCAAGCAAGCCCTCGAGGCGGGCGAAGGATTGCTGCGCCTGGCGCCGACCTGGGTGCCGCGCTCGTTCCTGATGCCGGGACGGCGCATCAAGCTGGCGCCGCAAGACGTCTACGCTCTCGGCGCGCATCGCGGCGGCATTGACGAGCGCTGGTTTTCCTCGACGACCGCGGCGGCCAATGAAGGCGCGCCGCCGGATGAGGGACTCAGCGTCGTCGTTCATCAGGGCAAGCGAGTCTTTACCCTGCGTGAGGCCGTGGAGCAGGAAGGAAAGACGCTGGTGGGGTCGGCCATCTGGACCAAGTATCACCGCTGGCCCGTCTACAGCAAGTTCTTCGACAACTTCGGTCCGATTCCGCATCACATGCATCAGAACAATCAGCAGGCGGCCCTCGTCGATCAGCAGGGTAAGCCCGAGTCCTACTATTTTCCACCCCAGTTGAACGCCCTGGGCAATAATTTCCCCTACACCTTCTTCGGTCTGGAGCCAGGGACGACGAAGACCGAACTGCATCGCTGCCTGGAGAACTGGAACAAGGGAGACAACGGCATCCTCAACCTGTCGAAGGCGTATCGCCTTCAGCCCGGCACCGGCTGGCTGGTGCCGCCCTGCATCCTGCACGCGCCCGGTTCGCTGGTCACCTACGAGCCGCAATGGGGTTCCGACGTCTTCGGCATGTATCAGTCGATGGTCGAGGGGCGAGCCGTTCCCTGGAGCCTGCTCGTCAAGGACTTCCCCAAGGACAAGCATCAGGACATCGACTACCTCGTCGATGCGCTCGACTGGGCCGGCAACGTCAATCCGAGCTTCAAGGAGAGTCACTATCTTGAACCCATCATCGCGGGCGGCGGTGACAGCGCCGGCCACACCGATCGCTGGGTGGTGTACGGCAAGGTCCACGGCGAGGAACTGTTCAGCGCCAGGGAACTGACGGTCGATCCCGGGCAGAAGGCCACGATCAAGGACGCGGGCGCCTATGGGCTAATCGCCGTTCAGGGGACGGGCAAGATCGGCAAGCTCGCCCTGCAAACACCGGCGATGATCCGCTACGGCGAACTGACCGAGGACGAGGTGTTCGTCAGTCATGACGCGGCGGTGCAGGGCGTCACATTCGAGAACACTGGCCGGGAGCCGCTGGTAACGCTGCGCTACTTCGGGCCGGCCGCTCACGGCAAGACGCTGCCCAATGTCGGCGATCACAAAAAGGCAAAATGATTGACGATTGACGATTGATGATTGAGGAATCAAGAAGGCGTTTTTCAAATCATCAATCATCAATCGTCAATCGTCAATTGTGAGAGGAACCCACCATGACCAAGAAACTCTCCATCGGCACCTGGGCCTACATCTTCAACCAGGAAAAGCCGACGAACGATTTCCACGAGATCCTGCACAACCTGCAGCGCCTCGGCTACGAGGGCGTCGAACTCGGCAGCTTCGGCGTTCATCCGACCCCCGTGTCGCATCCGACGAAGTCGAGCCGGCAGAAGCTGAAAAAGGACATCGCCGATCACGGACTGGCGCTGTCCGGAATCGCCATCGACCTGTGGAGCTTCAAGAAGCCGGGACCGTCGATCCTGGACGAAAACCCGACGCCGTATGTCGCGGCGTTTCTCGGCTTCGCCACCTTCGCCGCCGATCTCGACGCCAAAACGATCCGCGTCGATAGCGTCGAGCCGCCGAACGTGTTCGAGACCTCGAAGATGGACCCGAAGCTCGGCATGGAGCGCATCGTCAGCGTCTGGGACAAGTGCAGCAAGATCGCGGCCGACTTCGGCATGAACCTGTGCTGGGAGTTCGAGCCGGGGTTCGTTTTCAACAAGCCCTCCGAGATCCTTCAGCTCGTCGATGCCGTGAAGGCGAAGGGCAATCCAAATTTCGGCGTCCTCTACGACACCTGTCACGCTCACATGTGTGCCGAGGTCGCCGCCAACCAGACCGGCACGAAAGAGACGCTGCCGGGCGGCGCGCTGGCGCTGCTCGAGAAGCTCAAGGGCAAGATCACTCACATCCACCTGATCGACTCGGACGGCACGCTGAACGAACACAATACTTCGACGCACAATCCGTTCGGCACGGGCGTCCTGGACTTCGACAAGCTGGTGCCGGCGCTGAATCAGTGTGGCGTGCCGCACGACTGGTGGTGTGTCGATTTGTGCTTCTGGCCCAACGCCTGGGACGTGACGGCGCAGAGCAAGACCTTCCTCGACGCCCTGCGGCGCAAACACGCGGGGTGAGGCGTGTTTCGCCGCTTGCGGCTTAGCGGAGGAGACCGCTAAGCCGCAAGCGGCGAATTCGCGAAACCACGCGAATCCCAGAAACTCGGCTCAACCCGCGCATCTCGTCTGGTCGAAATAATCCAACGAACCTCACATGGCCGCCGAAAAAGCAACCGCGCTCGTCCTGCGCACAACCGACTGGAGCGAAACAAGCCGCATCGCCACTCTGTGGACGCGCGAACTGGGTAAGGTCCGCGCCCTGGCCAAGGGAGGACGGCGTCTGCGATCCAGCTTTGATAATGGCCTTGATTTACTGACGCTCTGCAGTATCGTGCTGCTCCGCAAAACATCCGGGGGACTCGACCTGCTGACGGAAGCACAGGTCATTCAGCGCTTTCCTGGGCTGACGCTGCATTTGCCGGCCCTCTACGGCGCCTACTATGTCGCCGAGTTGCTCGAGGGCGGCACCGAGGAGAACGATCCGCATCCGGTCCTGTTCGACCATGCGGTCGCCACGCTGCAAGGGCTGAGCGAAGCGAAAGTCAGCGAAGTTGCGGTTCGGCCGAGCTTGCAGGTGATGCGCTTCGAGATGCAGTTGCTGGAGGAAGTTGGCTACGACCCCGTGCTGGAAGGCTGTGCGAGTTGCGGGGAGAACGTCGATGAGGGCAGGCCGCTTTTCAGCGTTGAGGCGGGGGGCGTAGTTTGCGGGCGCTGCCAGGCGCTGCACAGGGATCGACAGTCGCTGTCGAAACCGGCGCTGGATGGGCTGAGAAGGCTGGCGGAAGCTGGTGAGGAGTGGAAGACTATCGGACGTGTTGACGCCGAATTGCGGCGCGTCCTGGGGCAATATGTGACGTATCGGCTAGGACGCCGGTTGCGCATGCTGTCCTATCTCGAGGGGTTGACCGGAGATCCGGGAAAAGGGAGCTAATGGACGTGACTAGCCAACCGAGACAGGGAAGTTTCGGCCCCCGGAAGCGCCGGCTGCTCCGTGTGCTGCTCGCGGGGCTGCTGGGCTGCACGGCCTGCTCAGGCTGTACGGTCTTCAACCTGGGGAAACCCATGGCGCCGCCTCCGCCCGCCGAGAGCCTGGTGGTGCGCGGCGAGGGCTTCGTCGTGGAGAAACCGCCCGAAAAAGCCACACCGGAAGCGACTCTGGCTGGCGCTCAGGAACTATTCCGCCGCGGCGAGTACTCGACCGCGTGCGACCTGTTCCACTCGCTTCGCGACAAGAAGCGGAATTCCGAGCGGATCGTCAACGAGGCGACCTTCTATGAGGCGGAGTGCCTGCGTCTCCAGGCGCGCTATCCCAAGGCGGCCGACACCTACTCCGCACTGCTCAAGCAGTCGCCGAACAATCCGTTCCACGACCAGGCCGTGCAGCACATGTACGAGATTGCCAACTACTGGCTCGAAGACACCCGATCGCGGATGAAGCAAACGCAAGAGAAACGCGACCACAAGCGTCTGCTGGTCGATCAGCAGTTCTTCCACTTCGACAAGACCAAGCCCCTCGCCGACGAGGAAGGGCGGGCCATCGAGAAGCTGGAGCAGGTCCACTACAGCGACATCACCGGCAGCCTCGGCTACGGCGATCGAGCGCTGTTTTATGCCGGTGCAGTCAAGTTCTTCAACGAGGACTATCGCGACGCGGACCATTTCCTGTCGCAGGTCCACGAGAACTATCCGAACAGCCCACTCGCTCCCGATGCGATCCAGTTGGCCATCATCGCCAAGACGCTGGCGCCGGGCGGGGCGGACTACGATGGCCGCAAGGTCGCCGAGGCGCGGGCGCTGGTCGATACCGCCCTGCGGAACTATCCCGAGCTGGCCGCCAACAAGCAAGAGTTCCTCAGCGAGAAGCTGGTCGGCATCGAGAAGCATCAGGCGGCCAAGGACCTCAAGGTGGCCGAGTTCTACCGCCGCCGCGGTAAGGACGGCTCGGCCTGGTTCTACTATCGCCTCGTCCAGCGCCGCTACCCGAACACCGACGAGGCGAAACAGGCGACAAAGCGAATCGAAGATTTGACGGTCAAGCTGCAGAAACAGGGCAAGCCGCTGCCGAACGAAAAGCCGGAGCCGGAGGCGCCGAAGCCGCGCGAGGAGCCAGCGCCGGAGCAGCGCCGCGAGCCGGCCGAGATCGGCCCGCCGCCCGGACCGCTGCCGCCCCAGTATGAGCCAGGCAAGCCGCTTCGCTAAGGCGACCGGCAAGAGGTAAACTACCCGGTGGGACAGGCGTCTCGCCTGTCCGGACAGGCGAGACGCCTGTCCCACCGGGTATGTTTGAACCTGCCG
>JBBSDR010000348.1:0-6754 GCA_038240465.1 Gemmatales bacterium | reverse complement strand
GTGGACCCGGCCCGGCTCGCCCTGAGTTTGGATCTTCGGCGACCGCCCGAACTCGCCGATGACCACTACCAGGGTCCGCCCAAGCAGGCCGCGATCATGGAGGTCGGCGATCAACGCGGACAGTGCCTCATCGAGGACCGGCAGGCTCCAGCCCATGCCATACGTCCCGTTGCTGAAGGCATTCCCCATGCCCATGTGGCCGCCGTGCATGTCCCAACTCGAGATGCCGGAGGCCCCGCCGCCACCCTGAGGAGAGGGGCCTGTCCAGCCGCTGACGGTCACGCAGCTCGCGCCCGCCTCGACGAGTCGGCGTGCCTGGAGCAGGTTCTGCCCCAACGGATGCCGGCCGTAGCGATCGCGGACCTTCACCGGCTCGCGCTGCAGCTCGAATACCTCGCGTCCACCGGGACCGGTCGCCAGGTCGAAGGCGCGTTTGTGCAGGTCGCCCCATTCCTGTTTGATGCGATTGCGGTCGCCGGCGCTGCTGGCTTCATTCAGACTGGTCAGCAACTGCCGGCGATTCTCCATGCGGGCGGGATCGGCCGGGGAGAATAGCTCGTCCGGGCCTCGATACTCCGGCATGGCGGGATGGTTGTTGGGGGAGCCGACGAACAGGGGAGCGTGCCTGGCGCCGAGGTAGCCTCCGGTCCCGATAAACTCGGAAATGAAGACGCTGGCCCGGCCAGGGTTGAGCAGCCAGAAGTAGCTGGCGATGTTGCGCCGGTTGGGCCGGACACTGGACAGGACGGAGCCGATGTATGGCGTATCGTTGGGCGCACCGGCCTGACCGCTCAGGCAGTGGTGCATGGCGTCGAAGTGGTTGCTGATGTTGCCCACATGCATCATCGTGCGGATGACGGCGATATGTTTGGCCAGCGGGGCCAGGCGCGTGTGCAGCTCGCTGAGCCGCAGGCCGGGGACGGCGGTGGCAATGGGTTTGTAAGGGCCGCGGATGCCCTCGGGTGCGTCGGGCTTGAGGTCCCAGGTATCGAGGTGGCTCGGCCCGCCGCACAGCCAGAGGAAGATGCAAGACTTCTCGGCCGCCCCGCGGCCCAGAGGGCGACCGGCGTCCACGCGGGCGGCGACCATGCCCGGAATGGCTGCCAGATTGAGGCCGCCGATCGCGCTGGCCTGCAGCATTTGCCGGCGCGAGATCAGAGTCTTCGTCATCATGTCAGCTCCCATGAGGGTTCGCGATCATTTCCATCCGTAGTACCTGAGGTACAGGGGCGGAACCTTATCGGCGGCACTGTCGCCGGCCAGTTGGAGAACGATTCCCATCGGCGCGGGACCGAAATCTCGTTCGTCGAGGCGGCCGTTATAAGCGTTCCCGCCCCAGCGCTCCGCCAGCGCGACCAGTTCGAAGGAGACGAACTTCTCTGCCTTCAGATCGTAAACTGCTTGCCCTTCAAGCCTGGCATCGATGCCGCGCGTCTGTGGTTCAGGAATGCCAGGCCCCTTGGCGTTCCATTTTCCTTCGATGTGTGCGCCGTCGTGGACTTCCGATGTCCGCGTCTTGCCCTGGTAGCGCAGCGACACGAGATGCGCTTTGACGTCCACCACCTCGGCAGTCAAGGCTGCCTGCTTGACAGCCTGTTGTGGAAAGGACACCGTGTGGCCCCGAACAAAATCGACAAAGTGAAAGCGGGCCAGCCGTTCCACGAGATCGCGCTGAACTTCCTGTTTGGCGCCTTTCTTCGGCTGCTCCGGCAGGAAAGCACGCGCCTCTTGTTGGCCGAACCATGCATAATCTTGATTGTATGCGTTCCTGCTGGGTGATTGACTCGGTGTGGGACTTCTGGGCAAGTCTCGACAGACCACACGCAGCACCAGGCCCCCCTGGGGATACTGGTTACTTCGTTCAACGTCAGCAAGTTCGGCCGTCATCCTGGCAAACTCGTCCCTGGGCATAAGCCGCTCGGCCGGCGACAGCTTGCCCCACTTTTCCAGTCCGCGGCGGATGAGGCTTTCTACTTTTCGCGCGTCGTGCATGTCTTCGTGGGATCCGGTCAGGAGCAAGCCGCTGGGCGTCGCAATGAATACTCCCTGGAAGGAAGCCAGATTGTTGCACTCCTTCTTGATCTTTTGCACGAAGCGACTCTCAAGGCTGGTTCCCTCTTCCAGGCTCTTCCCCGACCTCTCGATTTGATCGGCAGCAGGGATCAGCAGCTTGCTCAATTCCTGTAACTTGGGGTCAGTCCAGACTAACTGCCTGGTGGTGACGCCATTGCCTCAAGTGCAGCCAAGCGGATGCCCGTTCATCAAGAAGATCATGACCGGCCGGTCATTTTTCTGAGCATCGACAATGCCATGCAAAACGCTGATCCGCCACGCAATCTTCCGCGGCGACTGTTCGTTCGTACTGGGAAGGACCTGGTCGCGCCGCTTCGCGTAGTCGGCGGACAGCGTCGGCGTTTGCAGGGGTTGATCCTTGTTTGCTCCCAGGCCGAGGTCCGCCATCAGCAGCAGAATTGCGGCGATCGTGCCAAAAACGAACTTATTCATGAGTACCTGCTTCTTGTCGTTGGAGTCGTCATCGCATCTCTCCGTTGACAGCCGATGACGGAATGCTCGCCCCAGGCGTGGCACCGCGCACGATTCAACCTTGTTACAGCAATTCCCTGACCGTCTCCCGCTCGTCCAGCAGATAAATCGGGCGACCGGTGTGGTCGGGCAGAGTCGTCGCCGGGTCGATGCCGAAGACCTCGCTGTACAGAGTGGCCAGCAGGTTCTGTGGGACGTAACCCCCGCCAACCGGTCGCTCCGCCCGGGCCGTCGTCGCCCCAATGACCTGTCCCATTTTGAACCCGCCGCCCGCGACCAAGGCGAACATCGCCTGCGGCCAGTGGTCCCGGCCGGCGTTGCCGTTGATCTTCGGCGTCCGGCCATACTCGCCCCAGACGACGACCGCCACGTCCTTCTCGAGCCCGCGGTCGTGCAGGTCGGTCACTAGAGCGTGGACGCCCCGGTCGAGCAGGGGCAGGAGCTGGCGCATCGTCTTGAAGTTGCTGGCGTGGGTGTCCCAGTATCCAGGGGCGAGCACGTTGACCACCGACACCCCAGCCTCGGCCAGGCGCCGGGCCTGCAGAAATCGGGTCAGGGTGCCGTACCGCTGCCGGAGCTTCTCCGGCTCTTTCGTCACGTCGAAGGCGTCGCGGACCCGGGGCGAGGTGACAATGTCCAGGGCTCGGGCGGTGAAGCCGTCCATCCCGTCGAAGTTGCCCTTCGTCACTTCGAGGTCGCGGCGGAGAGTGTCGAACGCGGCCCGCAGCGTCTTGCGGTCCTCCAGCTGGTCGAGCGTCACTCCACCCGGCAGCCGGAGGTTGGCCACCCCTCCGGGAGCACTCGGGTCGAACGGCTGGTGGGCCAGCCCGAGGAAGGCCGGCTCCAGGTCCAGCGGCCGCCGGTAGCCGTGCGGCATCTGCCCCATGTCCAGCGAGACGTACGGCGGCAGGTTCGTCCCGTTAGCCGGGCGGAGCTTGCTGACCACCGAGCCGAAGGTCGGCCGCGTCCCGGGCCTGAGACTGAACGGGCCGCCGAATCCGGGGCCGAACGGGAACCCGCTAAGCAGCTCCTCAGGCATGTGGGTGTCAGTGGCCAATGCACGCATGTTGCGGATGACGGAGAGCTTGTCGGCGATCTTCGCCTGCAGCGGCATCAGCTCACAGATGTCGAAGCCGGGGACGTTCGACTTGATCGGCCTGAACTCGCCGCGGTACTCTGCGGGCGCATCCGGCTTGAGGTCATACATGTCCTGGTGCGGCGGGGCGCCGCACAGGTAAATCATGATCACGGCCTTGTGCCGCGAGCGGGCCGGTTGGGCGCCCTGCGCCCGCAGCCGGAGCAGATCGGCCAGGGTCAGGCCGCCGACACCGAGGGCACCCACCCGCAGGAACTCGCGGCGGGTGACGCCGTCGCAAAGGCGCTTCTGTTTCTTTCCCCAGATCGTAAGCATGGGTCAACACCCCGGCATGGTTTGAATGGAAGGTATCATTTGCGCGTGGCGAAATAACCAGCTCTGAGGTAGTGGCTTCCCCAGCCGCCGGGCGGGATGCGGTTTGTGGGTGAGTCCCCGGTCGCCAGTTCGACGGCGATGAGGACTGGGTTGCGACCGGGGCGTTCGACCGCCATGCTCTTGCCGTTGGCGTCGCCCCAGCGGCCCCAGACGTCCCCGGGCGCGACCAGGTCGAAGCGTGTGAACGCGCCCTTCGTGCGGTCATACTCGAGGAAGCCGTGCAGCGGGGCCTCGTACCCGTGGCCCAGGGGGCCGTTGGGGGTCGTCGCCCTCGCGGCGTCGTAGCCGCTGCCCAGGTGAGCGAAACCCTCCGCCCGCAGGCGCACCTGGTTGTCCGTGACGTCCTCCACGATCAGGCTCAGCCGGGCCTGCTTGACCTGCGACTTGCCCCAGCCGCCGCTCCCGCCCACCATCTTGTGTGGGACGAGATGGAAACGGGCGAGCCGCTCGGTGACGGTCGGATCGACGTCTCGCCTCTCCCCCTTGACGGGTTTGGCGGGCACCAGGGCGCGCCACTCGGCCTCGGTTAGCCACATGCAGTCCACGTTCGGCCCGAAGTTGCCGATGCCCTTCAGCGACTCGAAATGCTTGCTGTTCCCCTTCACGAGTGGGTAGTCCTCGGCCGTTACCGCGCGATACGCCCCCTTCTCGTCCCGGGCCATGGCCCGGGTGTGGACGCGAAGGGTCAGGCCGTTCCTCGGCGGCGCCGGGACCACAAGCTCCTCCGGCTTCAGGTCCGGAACCTTGCCTTCGTTCGGGCGGCGGTCTTCCTCGGGCAACTTGCCGAACTCGTCCAGGATTTTCTTCGACGGGAAGTGGCCCAGGTGCTTGCCGCCCGCCGAGACCACGTCCATATATCCCGCTGAGGTGACCCACTGGCAGCCGCAGGCGCGGATGAACTCTCCCTCGGGGGTCTTGCCACCGCGGATCTGCGTCGGCACGGCGCAGGCGACGAAGTGCTCGCGGATCAACTTGACATTGGCGTCTGTCCAGGTCTGGGCCGACCGGCCCAGGCGTGCGGCGGCTCAGCACCCGGCCGCCGGGGCACCCTCGCTGCCGGCCCAGATGAACAGGGGCTTGCCCTCCTGCGCCGCCTTCTGCCGGGCCTCCCAGACGTTGGGATACCAGTCGATTTCCAGGTAACGCGCCTCGCCGGGCTGCCGCCTGGTCAGGGCGTGCAGCTTCGCGAAATGGTCCGGCGTCAGCGGGGCGGGTTCGTCCCCCCGGACCATCGTGCCTGCGGCCAGGAGAACACTCAGTCCCATTGCCGTCATCATGCGCTGTCTCATCGAAGTCGTCTTTCGGCAGGAACACAGGGATCGTTCACGGGCGGAGTCGGCGGGGTGGGCTTCTGGGGAACCCTGGCGGGAGGTCGGTGGATTTCGTCACCCTCGTTGTACCCTGCCAGTCGGCTCGTGTAAACTCTTTGTTGAGGTTAGAAAGAATTTCTGATGGAAGGGGGACGGCTCCGGGCCGAGACGCGCGGCCAGCAACGGCTGTTCGCGGGGTTCTGGGAGCGGGCCGGTTCGTGGCCGGTGTCCCGCTGTGTGGTGGTGAAGGCGGAGGACCCGTGTATTGATGTTCCATCTGGTTTCGCACACCCCCTTTCTCGGAGGCCCGCGGCGTCTGGGAAAGCTCAGAAGAAATCCAGACAGACTTTTGATAGGCCTCTAAAGCACGGACACGAGCTTCGCGGTGGTCGATGATGGGCCGCGGATAGGTCGTCCCCAGCTTGACTCCCGCATCGGCCAGCAAGCCAGCGGACGCTGCCCAAGGTTTGTGAATCCACTCGCTCGACACTTTGCCCAATTCGGGCACCCAGCGCCGGACATACACGCCGTTCGGGTCGAATTTCTCGCCCTGACTCACCGGGTTGAAAATGCGGAAATAGGGAGCGGCATCGGCGCCGCAACCGGCCGTCCACTGCCAACCCAGGGTGTTGTTTGCTAAGTCAGCATCGACCAGAGTGTCCCAAAACCAAGCAGCACCTTGTTGCCAGGGAATCAGCAAGTCCTTGACCAGAAACGAGGCCGCGATCATGCGCACACGGTTGTGCATCCAGCCGGTGTGCCACAGCTGGCGCATGCCGGCATCCACGATGGGATAGCCGGTTCGTCCACGCTGCCAGGCAAGCAGGTTTTCTTGGTCCGGTTTCCAGGGAAAGGCGGCAAAGTCCTTCCGGAGCGGTTGCTCGGGCGTGTGCGCGAAATGAAACAGGAGATGGTGTGCAAATTCCCGCCAGCCGAGTTCCCGCAGGTAGCACTGCCCAGCTTCAGCGCGACCGTCCCGCCCTCTGCGAACAGCCGACCACACTTGCCTGGGGCCGATTTCGCCGAAGTGGAGGTGAGGCGAAAGGCGCGAAGTCCCCACGCGGCCGGGCCGGTCTCTTCCCGTGGAGTACTCGGAAAGCCCCTCGTCCAGGAAACGATTCAACTCTTCAATGGCCCCAACCTCGCCGGGACGCCAGCTTGAACGAAGACCTCCGGCCCAGTCAATGGTTGGCTCCAGACCAAGCTCGCGCAACGGTAGCGTTTCCGGCCAGCGTCGCGGACTTTTGATCTCGTTGGGCGCTGGCACATGGGTTTCAGGACCCTGTTGTGCCAGGCAGGCTTTCCAGAACGCCGAGAAAACCTGATACGGTTGACCTTGTTGAGTGCCCACCGTCCACGGCTCGAAGAGCAGCGAGTTGTTGAAACTCTCCGCGGTTCGTCCATCCTGATGCAGGGCGGCTTTGACACG
>JBBSDR010000347.1:0-6758 GCA_038240465.1 Gemmatales bacterium | reverse complement strand
TGTTCCCAGGTGTAGCGTTCCGCGACGGTCTGACGCGCCTGAATCCCGGCGGCTTCAAGGACGTCCGGGCGGGCGATCAGTTCTGCAAGTTGCCGGCGGAAATCCTCGTCGGAATCGGCCAGGAAGCCATCGCGGCCGTGCTGGAGGATCTCGCCGTTGGCGTTGTAATAGCGCACGCCGTCACCGCGAAAGGCCAGGCACGGCACACGGCGGGCCATCGCTTCGAGCATCGTCAGCGGGAAGTTCTCCAGCCAGGACGGAAACAGCAGCAGGTCCGCCCGGCGATACCACTCGTCCGGATTCGGCTGAAAACCGTGGAAACGAACGCGATCCGCGATCCCGAGTTGTCGCGCCTGCTGCTCCAGAGCGGCCTGCGATTCGCCATAGCCGATGACGTCGAATGTCCACGGAAGCTGTTTCACGCCAGCGAGGCAATCGAGGGCGAGATTGATGCGCTTGCGCGGGTTCAACTGGCCCACCCACAGTAACCGCACCGGTCCTGAGGACGGCTGGCGCAGCACCGTTTCGGGAAAGGTCGTCGCTTGCGGGATGACTGCGAAGCGCGGCTGGACACTCGCGCCGTAACGCTTCACGATCGCGTCGCAGGCCATTTGCGTGAAGCGCATGGTTCGCGAGGCGTGGTTCAAGGCCCAGCGCTGCAAGCGGACGTACTGCCGGGTCGAGACCCAGTGCATCAGCGGCGGATACTTGTAACTGCGGATCTCCTGATCGACGAGCAGCGAGTGAGCGAGATAAATCCAGGGCGTGTGCGGAAAGCGCTGATGGTGCGGCTTCAGGAACAGGTGTTCGCCGCCGATCGTGACATCAACAGGGCTGAGCGGTAACTGGCCGAGAGCGCGAGCATGGTAGCGAGCATCGAACAGGCTCTGGAATCGCCACAGGAACCGGCCCGCGCGAGGCGGAGTCGGGATGGCGAAGACCTCGTCGCATTCCAGGTCCGGCGGCGCAGGCCCGAAGCAGACGAGCGAGACGCGATGGCCGCGCGCCGTCAGGTTCTTCACCAGTTCCAGATGATAAAAGTGGCTGCCGGCCCTTCGGTCCACACGGCCGGCGAGCACACGAACGCGGTAGCTCATGCCGGCCCTCTCTCGCTGAGTTCCGCGCCGGATACCAGCGACCAACTGTGTCGCGTCAGCAGGACGCCCTGTTCCGGAGGAGGGGTCCGCCCGCTGGGAAAGAACGGACCCGGCTCGACTTCGAGCCTTGTCGCTGCTTGCACCGAATCAATCAGGTCCAGCCCGGCGACGACATCGACGTTGAGCAAATACGTCCCCGGCGCCAGGGCCAGATCGGGAATGCGACACTCCAGCTCGCCGTATCCCTCCAGCCGGGGCAACAGGTCGCCGCTGTAACGGCTCGACAGATAGGTCGCGTTGACGCCGCGCTCGTTGACTACCCAGACGTGAACCTCGATGTTGTTGACCGGCTCCTCGGTGCGATAGCCCAGGCGAATCGTCAACGGCTCTCCTCCCGAGGCACTCTCGCGCGGCCTGTCCTGGCCGTCGAGGAAGCGAATGTCCGTCAAGCGAACCGCGCCCGAACCGCGACGATCCAACCGTTCAGCCAGGTCCGTCGTGCTACGTTCGCCGAGCATCGCCATGTAGAGGCGGGCCTGCTCGCGCGCCTCGCCCCGGCCGATGAGCGTGCCGCCGTCCAGCACCAGGGCCGATTGACATACCGATGTCACTGTCGCCATGTTGTGGCTGACGAAGATGACCGTACTGCCGCTCCGGGCCAGGCTGCTGATGCGATCCAAACACTTCTTTTGAAACGCCGCGTCACCCACCGCGAGGACCTCGTCGATCAGCAGCACCTCGGCGTCGAGATGCGAGGCGACGGCGAAGGCGAGGCGAATGTACATGCCTGAGGAGTAGCGTTTCGTCGGCGTATCGAGAAACTTTCCGACCTCGGCGAACTCGACAATGTCGTCGAACTTGCGGTCGATCTCGCGCCGCGACATGCCCAGAATGGCACCATTGAGGTAGATGTTCTCCCGCCCCGTCAGTTCCTGGTGGAAGCCGGTGCCGACTTCGAGCAAGCTCAACACCCGGCCGCGCAGTTCGATCCGGCCGCCGCTGGGTTCGGTGATGCGGCTGAGGACTTTCAGCAGCGTCGATTTGCCGGCGCCATTGCGGCCGATCAGGCCGATCACTTCGCCGGGCTGAATCTCGAAGTTGACGTCGCGCAGCGCCCAGTGTGTCTGCTCGCGGCGCTGCTCCGGCGTGGTCCCCTGCATCCACCGTTTCAACTTGCGCGCCGGCGCGGTGACGGTGTCCACGATCGACTCGCGCAGGGTGCGATAGCCGCCCACCTGGCTCGGGCCGATGCGGAAGCACTTCGACAGATTATCGACGCGGATGGCGGGTTTCATTGGTCTCCTGTCAAACCCCCTTGCTCGGTGTCTGCCCTGTTCTCCGCCCTTTCCCGCACCCGCGGCTCACTCACATACCTTGTCGATCCCTTGAGCCAGAGCGGCCGCTCGGGCGGCAGCAGTTTCAACAGCGCCGCGCCGGCGAGGACAATGTAATACGGAGTTTCGAGAGACTTGATGGTGACGAACTGCGCCGCGACCATGAAGCCGATGAGCGACGAGATGACCATTCGGGCGGCGTCCTGCTGGAATGGATCGCGCATCGGCACCCGGCCGCGCGCGACCGGCCAGAGCTTGACCACCGTCAAGGCGTAGACGCCGAACAGGAGCAGCAGGCCGGGAATGCCCAGTTCGGCCGCGTTCTGCACCCAGAGACTATGGACTTCCTTGCCGCGCTTGAAGCCGTACTCCGGAGCGATCTCGCCCCAGCAATCGGGGCCGACGCCGAGCAGCGCGTTTTTCACCGTCACGTCCACGGCGGCATTCCACAGCTCGACGCGGCCCTGGGCGGACGCCTCGCGCACGCCCTCCTCGGTCTTGTCGAACGTGGTCATAAAGCGCTTGCGGACTTCGGGGCCCGCCAGGAAGATCATCAGAACGACTGCGACGACGAAGGCAAGATAGTGTTTGGTCGTTTTCGGGATCAGGATAAACGACACAATGCCGGTGACTCCCAGGGCCAGCATGCCGCCGCGCGAGAACGACAGCAAAATCGTATGGGCCATCAGCAGGGCGGCCCCGAGAGCGACGCCCTTCTGAAACAGGTTTTTCGCGCTCATGCCGAGGAAGAAAGCGAGGCCGACGCCGGTCACCATGGCGATTGCCAGGCAGTTGTTGTCCATGCCGCCGAAGCCCTCGGCAGCCACATTGTTGCCGCCGAGGTAGTAGCTGTTCATCTCGTAGGCGACGTAACCCTCACTCAGCAGGATGACCCAGAGAAGAACTTTCACCTCATTTATCGTGCGAATCGTCGTGATGCCGACGAGGAACGGCAGAAAGATCTTGGCGAAGAACCCGACCTGCTCGAATGCCTTGTCGGGATCAATGGCCTGAAAGGCGCTCACGATCATCCACGCCCAGTAGCCGACCAGACACAGGACGATGCTGGCGGCGCGATTGAATCGCCAGCGGCCGAACACCGTGAATCCCCAGCCGACGAGGATCGACAGGCCGACAATACGGCTATAGCGTCCCTCCGAACTCACGGCCCAGTCCCACATGTACTCCGGCCGGACGATGGCGAAGCAGATATAGACGAGCAGGCCGAGAAAGGGATAGATGACCCCGCCCACGGCCCCGATGACCGTCAACCCATAGGTGAAGATGAGGCCCTTCATCCAACTTCCTCTGCCGCGGTTGCGGGAACAGGTGGGGACAATCGTCTCGGCAAGCCGATTCGGCCAGGCGCGGCGTCCGCAGTTTCATTCAAGAAGTCGTCCTTCCGCATGGCCCGGATGCGGACTCGTTCGGCCAGCACCAGCAGGAACAGGCTCGCCAGCACAAGCCAGGTCAGGTACGGCAACACGAACATTCGCAGCAGCGTTGATGTCGTGTCCTGAATGGCCAGCACCCGGGCGCGAGGGTCTGCGACCAGCCATTCGCGGATGTTCATGGACAGCAGCAAGCAGGCGGCACAGGCCACGAACAGCCAGCGGCTCAATCCCTTCTCGGCGCGGGCCTTACCGAAAGCATAGGTCAAAGGAAGCGACAAGATGAGCAAATCGTAGATTCGATGATACATGAACAGCATCGAGAAGACCGCAACGACGGACATCGCGGCAGGAGTTTCGAGACGCCGCAGCGCCAGCCAGGCGATCCACAGCCCCAGCAGCAACTGGACGACGTTCTGCAGCAGGGCGACGGTGCCGCGGTCCTCGACGCCGAGACGATTGAACAGTTGGTTGAAGGCAACCATGCTGTTGTTGCGGCTGTTGCTGATCTCGTAATCGTCTATCTTGCCCGGTTCGCGGGTGCCGGCGATGTTGTGCAAGCACTCCTGACAGCGCGGCACGATGTTCCAGGGAGCGGTCATCGACAGCACCAGCGCCACGCCGACGCCGCTCATGACCAGCCAGGTCTTCCACTCGCGCTTGCGCAGGAACAGGATCAGG
Source organism: Gemmatales bacterium (assembly GCA_038240465.1). Taxonomy (GTDB): domain Bacteria; phylum Planctomycetota; class Planctomycetia; order Gemmatales; family Gemmataceae; genus JBBRIK01. The sequence continues at coordinate 2,255 of JBBSDR010000347.1, read as the reverse complement.
GCGGGCAACAATGTCGGCGTCTTGACGCTGGCCAGGGCGAGACCGATGCCGGCCTGCGTGGTCGCACCGTGCAGCAGCGACCGAAAGGCCCAGAAGAGACAGAGCGTGATCGGCAGCGCCAGTTGTCCCAACTCGATGCCAAAGCGATTGGACCGCGACAGACAGACGACGGCGGTCAGGACGCCGATGAGGGGCCATTCCAGCCGCCGCGCGTTCTCGTCGCCGGCGTCGATCAGGATGCGGCGTGCGAACACGATCAGCGCCGTCGCTCCGAGGGCGAGCAGCATCGCCCAGAGTAGACGAGCCTCGTCGAACGTAACGGTGCTGACGAGCCAGTACAGCGGAAACGCGGTGGGCGGATTCATGGTGCTGGGCTGTTCGTAGGGCGACTTGCCCTCGCGCATCAGGTTGCCGCTTTGCCAAAAGTATTCGAGGTCGTATGCCCGTGAATCGTCGCCCATCTCGTCGCGGACGATGGTGACGGCGTAGGACAGCATTCCCAGCGCCGCGACGGACCAGAGCATCGTTCGCATCCAACGCGCGCGCAGCGGCAGACCGAGCAGCAGGGCAAAGACGGCTCCCAGGGTCAGGACTCGAGTGCCGTGCAGGAACAGGTCATCCATGATCGCTCCCCTTCTTGCCGCTTGCGGCTTGGCGGGCTGCCGCCAAGCCGCAAGCGGCGGGTCAGATGATGTCCGCGAAGTTCCTCTCCACGCGGCGAAAATACAAACATCCCAGGACCAGCAACGTCATGCTGACCAGCGCCGAGACGCCGAGGGCGTAATAATCCATTGGCCCGCCAAGGACAGCCTGACGAAAGTTGACGATCAGACCATAAGCCGGGTTTAACGGCAACAGCGCTTGCGTCCGTTCGCCGACCGCGCGCTCGGCCTGCATGTAGATGCTCGGCGTCGCGAACATCCACAGCTGCACCAGAAACGGCACGACGAAACGGAAATCGCGATAGGCGACAGTCAGAGCGGACAGCAGGATACCAACGCCCAGCGCCGCCGTCATCAGCAGCACGAGCAGCGCCGGCACCCAAAGGAAGTTCCATCCCGGCCAGACGCCGTGCAGCGCCATCAGGCCGAGCAGCATGCCGAAACCGATGAGGAAGTCGAGCAGACCGACGCCGGCGGCACTGAGCGGAATGAGCAGGCGCGGGAAGTAAACCTTGGTGACGAGGTTTTGATTGCCGACGATGCTCTGACCGGCGGAGGCGACGGCGCCGGCAAAGAACATCCACGGCAACAGACCGGCGAAGACAAACAGCGAGTAGGGATAGCTCAATTCGCCGACAACGCCGGCCGCCTGGCCGAGGAAGAAGGTGAACACGGCCATCGTCGCCAGCGGCTGGATCACCGCCCACAGGACGCCGAGGCTGGTCTGCTTGTAGCGAACCTTGACGTCGCGCCAGATGAGGAAGTAAAGCAACTCGCGATAGCGCCACAACTCGCGGAATTCAACGACCTGCCAGCCGGACCGCGGTTCGATGACCGTCAGCGGCAGCTCAACAGCCGGCTCGCCGGACTGTTGCGTCGGCGGACAAACCTCCACGACGGTACTCATGAACCCTTCCTCGTCAAAATGACCCGTTCACTTTGTCAGTTCGGGACGGACTATTTCTCAATGGGCTGCTTTCGATACACCCCGAGCAAGCACGTCTCGGGGTAGCGCAGTCCCATTCTGCGCAGCAACTTCCAGACGAATAACTCCGCGGCACTGAGGCGAACAAAATTTCCGAACAGGGAGAGATCATCGAGGTAAGCAAAGGCCGCTTCTTGAAAGCCTTCCCTCTCGAAGAGGCCGGACAGAACGCTCCGTGTGTTCATCTTGTACTGCACGGGAAAGGTATCCTTCTCCTCGCCCCCCCAGAACAGCTGCTTCAGGGGATGGTGCAGTCCAAAGGGCGTCACCTGAGAAAGCAGCGTGATCGGAGACCAGCGATTGACTGTGAGGACAACCGCCAGGCCGCCGGGCCGCAACAGCCGGTGCAGGGACTGTACCATCCTTTTTGGCTCGATGACGTGTTCGGCCACCATCCGCAGCGTTGCAAGATCAAATACCCGATCGGTGTGATAATCCTCGATAAAGCTCTGGTATTGCTGGTGGACGAAGCTGTTCTCGTTGATGTTGTCGCTTGGATCAACCCCCACCACGAGTCGGCAGCGCGACACCAGAGTTCGAGCAAGTGCGGCGTTCTCGGGAAAGATGGTGCGACCGCCGCCAACGTCGATCCACGCACAGCCGTTGAC
>JBBSDR010000346.1:0-6758 GCA_038240465.1 Gemmatales bacterium | reverse complement strand
CGATAAAGCCGGCGCGGACAACCTCATCTGGAGCGCTCCCTACGGCTGCCGTTCGACTCCTCTCGTGCTCAACGGCCGGGTCTTCTTCAACGGCAGCGTCGGCAGAGATCAGAAGGCGCAAGAACGCGTCGTCTGTCTCGACGCCACGAGCGGCAAGCTGCTCTGGGAGCATCGCTTCAACGTCTTCCACACCGATATCGTCATGGCCCGTGTTGGCTGGACCAACCTCGCGGCCGACACCGAGACCGGCAACGTCTACTGCCACGGCACCGGCGGCACGATGCTCTGCTTCAACAAGGACGGCAAGGTCCTCTGGGAGCGGTCGTTGACCGAGGAATTCGGCCGGGTCAGCGGCTACGGCGGCCGTCTGTCCAGTCCCACGGTCGATGGGGAACTCGTCATCGTCGGCATGGCCTGTGCCGCCTGGGGCGAGTATGGCCGGGGCGGCTGTCGTTTTGTCGCCTTCGACAAGAAAACGGGAAAGGTCGTCTGGTTCGCCTCGACCATGCTGCGCGTACTCGACACCTTCCAGTCCTCGCCGATTGTCGCCAACATCAAGGACCAGCGGTTGCTCATCTGCGGCGGCGCCGACGGCTCGGTTCACGCTTTCAAGGTCCGCACGGGCGAAAAAGTCTGGAGCCTGCCCATCGCCAGTGGGGCTGTCAACGTGACGCCGGTCATCGACGGCACACGCGTCTACATTGCGCATGGCGACATCAATCCCGATGCCTCCGAACAGGGCCGGGTTATCTGCATTGATGCCGCCGAGGTCAAGGACGGCAAGCCGAAGATCGTCTGGAAGATCGAAGGACCCAAGATCAAGTTCTCCGCTCCGATCCTCCACGATGGCCGGCTCTACATGATCGACGATGGCGGCCTGCTCTCCTGCTTCGACGCCGGCGATGGGACCGAAATCTGGCGGCTGAAGTACGGCAAGGGCAGCAACGTCCGCTGTTCGCCGGTCCTGTCCAACGGCAAGCTCTACGTAGGCGACGCCTCCTCGAGTTTCTACGTCCTGAAGCCGGGCAAGGAGAGTTGCAAGAAGGTCCTCAAACTCTTCCTCCGCAGTCAGACGCCCGGCGTCGATGCCGAACTGGACGGAGCCGCTGCCGTGTCGGATGGCCGGCTCTATTTCGCGACCAATGAGACGATGTTCTGCGTCGGCAAGAAAGACCCCGCTCCGATCGAGGGGACGTCGAACAGCAAGCGGACGGCGGTCGAACCCGGCAAACCGGCTTATTTGCAGGTCGTTCCCGGCGACGTGACGCTCGGAGCGGGCGAGAGCGAGACATTCAAGGCACGCCTGTTTGACGACAAGGGCAACTTCCTTCGCGAGACCAAGGCGGAATGGTCCCTGGCCCCCATGCTTCCCGTCGAGGCGACTCCCGGTCTGCCACCGCCGCCCAAGATCAATCCGCCTGCTCTCAAGGGCGAGTTAACGGAAGACGGCAAACTGACGGTCGATGGCAAGCTGCAAGGACAGTTCGGCAACGTGGTCGCGAAGGCGGAAGGCTTGAGGGGACATGCCCGGGTGCGTCAGGTGCCGAAACTGCCTTACAAGCAGGATTTTGAGAAACTGCCGGTCGGGGCGTCGCCTGCCGGTTGGGTCAACACCCAGGTGAAGTTCCAGGTTCGCAAGGAAGGCGACGGCAACGTCCTGGTCAAGACGGCGACCAATCCCAGCCCCCTCGCGGCCATTGCCACTGCCTACATCGGTCTGCCCAGCCTGAGCAACTACACCATCGAATCCGACGTGCTGGCCAAGAAGGTCAACGGCGAACTGCCCGACATGGGCGTCGTCGCCTGCCGTTACACCTTCGAGATGTCCGGCAAGACGCAGCAGTTGCGGCTCATCTCCTGGGACGCTCTGCCGCGCATCGACAACTCGATCGGGTTCCGCTGGAAAGAGGACGTCTGGTATCGCCTGAAACTGAGCGTTCAGATCGACGGCGACAAGGGGACGATTCGCGCCAAGGTCTGGGAGCGCGCGAAGACCGAGCCGGAGAAGTGGACGCTGGAAGTCGATGATGCCAACGCGAACAAGGAGGGAGCGCCGGGGCTTTTCGCCAACGTGCCGCCGGCGAGCATCAAGCCGATGAAGATCGGTTCCGAGGTGTTCTTCGACAACGTCTCGATCGTGCCGAACAAGGATGCGAACAAGCGCGGTCAGGCGCCCGCAAAGGCACCCGAGAAGCAGGCCCCTGTCGCGGCCCCGCCAATCGTCGTTGAGGCAATTCCGTGTGAGACGCCATCGGCCCGGCCTCGGTTGTTGCGGCGGTTCCGGTGGTAACGATCATTCCCAAGAGGAGATACCCATGAGCAATCACAAGGTCCTGAAACGCTGGGGTTTGATCGTCATCACGGCAGGTGTCTTCGCCGTGATCCTCGTCCTCTCCACCGGCTCGCGCACACCCGTGCAAGGCGACGAGACGCCGAAGCCGGCCGGCAAGGACTGGATCATGTTCGGGGGCACGCCCCAGCGCAACTTCGTCAACACCGTCGAGAAGGACATTCTCGACACCTGGAACGTCGCCAAGGGAACGAACATCAAGTGGTCGGCCAATCTCGGCTCGAAGGGCTACGGCGGCCCAGTCGTGGGCGGCGGCAAGGTCTTCGTCGGCGCGAATAACGATAACCCGCGCGACCCGAACATCAAGGGCGACAGAGGCATCATGATGTGCTTTGAGGAGGCGACTGGCAAGTTCCTCTGGCAACTCGTCTTCGACAAACTGCTTACCGGCCGGGTGCAGGACTGGCCCGAGGAGGGTATCTGTTCCAGCCCGTACATCGAAGGAAATCGCATCTACTTCGTCAGCAACCGCTGCGAGGTCGTGTGCGCCGACGTCAACGGCGATCCCGAGAACCCGGGCAAGGGTAAGATTCTCTGGACGTATGACATGATCGGCAAGCAGAACGTCTTTCCGCACAACCTGTCGGTTTGTTCGCCATTGATCGTCGGCGATTTGATGTACATCGTGACGGCCAACGGAGTCGATCAGGGACACATCAAGGTGCCATCACCGGATGCGCCAAGTTTCCTGTGCTTGAAGAAGAAAGATGGCGAGTTCGTCTGGAAGAGCAACTTGCCGAGCGAGTCGCTGGTCGAGGCTCAGAAGAAGGGTGGGGCCGTCGATATCAAGGGACTGGTCAACCAGGGTAAGCTGCTGATGCATGGGCAGTGGTCCAACCCGGTCTTCGCCAAACCGGGTGGTAAGCCAATGGTCCTGTTCCCGGGCGGAGATGGCTGGATCTACGCCTTCACGCCGGACGAAGGCAAACTCTTGTGGAAATTCGACTGTAATCCCAAGGATGCCTTTTACGAACTGGGTCCCCGGGCGACGCGCAGCGACTTCATCGGCACGCCGGTTGTCTGGGAGGACAAGCTGTACATCGGCGTGGGCCAGGACCCCGAACACAAGGAGGGTGTCGGCCATCTGTGGTGCATCGACATCACGAAGACGCCCAAGAACGAAGCCAAGGACCTATCTCCGGCCACGAAAGCCGGCGATGGCTCCAAGGACGCCCCGCAAACCATCTTCGACCCGAAAGATCCGAAGAATAAGGACTCCGGACTCGTCTGGCATTATGGCGGGCCGGTCCCCAGGGGGGTCAAGGCGGATCGCAACTACCTCTTCGGCCGAACCATGTCTACCTGTGCCGTCCATGATGGGTTGCTCTACACGGCGGACCTCAACGGCTACATCTACTGCATCGACGCGAAGAATGGAGAGAAATACTGGGACGAGGACACGAGCAGCGCCATCTGGGGTTCGCCTTACTGGGTCGATGGCAAGGTCTATGTCGGTACGGATGATGGCACCATGTACATCTTCAAACACGGCAAGAAGAAGCAAGAGGCGGAGCAGATCGCGATGGGCGGCAAGGTGCGAGCCACTCCCATTGCCGCCAACGGCAGGCTCTATGTATTGACGGAGAACAAGACCAAACTGCTCGCCATCGGCAAGAAGTGACCGAAACCCTCGTTCCCACGCTCTGCGTGGGAACGCTTTCTTCGACGCTCTGCTTCTGAGGTGCAGAGGCGACACTCTGCTTCTGAGGTGCAGACGCGACGCAGAGCGTCGAAAAGCCGTTCCCACGCAGAGCGTGGGAACGAGGAAACGCAGACTGTGGGAACGAGGAACTGTGAAGGGACCCCGACGCATGCGAACGCATTCTCTGCTCTGTCGCTGGTGGTGGCTGATTCCCGTCGCCGTGCTGGCCCTCGTTCTCACGGGGCAAGGCAAGGACCCGACCAAACCGTCCATCCCCGACCGCAATCTTGTCAACACCACCGACACGAACATCTCGCTCGGCTTCTCCTTTGAAGAAGACAAGGAGAAGGGCATCCTGTGGAAGACGAAGCTCGGCAAGGTCTCCTACGCCGGACCCGTCATCGCCGGCGGCAAGGTTTTTGTCGGCACCAATAACGAGAACCCGCGCGATCCTGCTCGCGCGGAAGACGCCGGCATCGTGATGTGCTTCGACGAGAAGACCGGACGGTTCCTCTGGCAAAGTTATCATGAGCGCATCAACGATGACGCCCAGAACTGCGCCCACCAGGGCATCGCTTCGACGCCCTGCGTGGATGGCGACCGGGTGTACTATGTCAGCAACCGCTGCGAACTGGTCTGCGCCGACGTCAACGGCGATCCCAAGAAACCCGGCCAGGCGAAAATCCTCTGGTCGCTCGATATGATCAAGGACCTGAAGGTCTTTCCGTCGCAGCTTGCCAACTCGTCGCCGGTCGTTTTCGGCGGCCTGGTCTACGCCGTCACTGGCAACGGCGTCAACGTCGAGGACAATCCGGCGTCGCTGCCGTCCCCTGACGCGCCGAGCTTCATCGCCGTGGACAAGAAGACCGGTCGGGTGAAATGGTCAAGCGCCGCGCCGGGCAAGAACATCATGGAGGGTCAGTGGACCTCGGCGACCATCGTGGCACCCAAGGGAGGCAAGCCACAAGTGCTGTTTCCCGGCGGCGACGGCTGGCTCTACAGCTTCGAGCCGGAGTCGGGTAAACTGATCTGGAAGTTCAACGCCAATCCGAAGAACGCCGTCTACAACCGCAAGAACAAGCGGCTCACCGACAAGGGCTACTTCCTGGCCGCTCCGGTCGTCTGGGAGGATCGCGTCTACATCGGCGTCGGCAGCAATCCGCAGGACGGTCCCGGCGTCGGCCATCTGTGGTGCATCGATCCGACGAAGACCGGCGACGTCTCGCCGGTGGACGACAAGTTCGACCCGGCCAATCCGAAGAACAAGGACTCCGCCCTGGTCTGGCACTACGGCGGCAAAATCGATCCCGAGCCGGCACGCGGCAAGAAATGGTACTTTGGCCGGACCCTGTCCACCTGTGCCATTCATGACGGCCTGCTGTACGTCGCCGACCTCGACGGCTACTTCGACTGCATCGACGCCCGGACCGGCAAACGCTGCTGGGAAGTCGATCTGCGCTCACCCGTTTGGGGTTCGCCCTACTGGGTCGATGACAAGGTGTTCATCGGCAACGAGGACGGGGACCTGTACGCCTTTGCTCATGGCAAGGTCATGAAGCAACTGGCGAAAATCTCCGTCGGGCCGCCAATCAAGACGCCGATCAAGGTGGTCAATGGTGTTCTGTATGTGCTGACCGATTCGGAACTCATCGCGGTCAAGCCGAAGTAACCGCTGTTCCTGTTTACGTTTCGCGCGCGAATCGCGAAACGTAAACAGGAACAGCGGCGGATGACTTGTTTTCCCACCCGAGGTTCAACTGTGGCTGAGACTGCTTCCCAATCGAGAAATGTCGCTTCTCCCGAACAGGTCCGCAAGGCCAAGGAGAAGCTGGACGCGCACGTTCGCGAGATCGTGGCCTGGCACTTTCATCCCGAAAACGGCACGCCCTTCTGGCTCGACCGCGCCAAAACGCTCGGTTTCGATCCGGTCAAGGAAGTGCAGCGCTTCGAGGACCTGCGGAAGTTCGGCCTGTTCGAGGACGACTGGCTGCGCGGCGGTCCCGTGCAGCGCTTCGTCCCGAAGTCGCTCCATAAGAAGCCGATTTATGTCTTCGAGACTGGCGGCACCACGGGGCTGCCCAAGAGCCGGGCGGTCGTCGAGGACCACTGGATCGACTACGAGATGTTCAGCGACACGCTGCCGGAGCAGAATTTCCCTAAGGGGTCGAACTGGCTGATGCTCGGGCCGTCGGGGCCGCGGCGTTTGCGGCTGGCGGTCGAGCATCTGTGCCAGCACCGCGGCGGCATCTGTTTCTGCGTCGATCTCGATCCGCGCTGGGTGGTCAAGCTCATCAAGAAGGGCTGGATGGAACACCTGAAGGAGTATCAGGAACACATCATCGACCAGGCGATGACGCTCCTGTCGGACAAGGCGAACCACGGTATCAAGTGCATGTTCACGACGCCGAAACTGCTCGACGCTTTGGCGGCACGGCTGGAGAAGGAAGGATCGAGCATCCCCAAGGCGGGCATCACCGGCATCTTCTGCGGCGGCACGGAGATGACGTCGCAGTGGATTCGCTTCACCATCGAAGAGTACCTGGGGCCGGAGGTGTACATCGCGCCGACCTATGGCAACACGCTGATGGGCCTGGCGGCGTCGGAGATGCCGATTGCGTCGGACAACTTCAAGATCAACTACTACGCGCCGCATCCTCGGGCGATCGTCGAGGTCGTTGGCTTCGATGACCCCGACACGCTGGTTCCTTACGGCCAATCGGGCCGGGTGCGGCTGACGACGCTGACGCAGGAGTTGTTCATTCCCGG
>JBBSDR010000345.1:0-6759 GCA_038240465.1 Gemmatales bacterium | reverse complement strand
TTTTGGAGAAGATGAAACAGACGATTGCGAACATCGTCGTGATTGGCCTCAAACTGCATGGGATGAAACAGTCCTTGCCTCACGGCCAGTTCGGCAAGTGAGTTCAGGCGGAGTTCGGCTGGAGCGCGACCACGGAGAGCAACTACCGGGCGGTGGCCGACTGGCTGGGAGGCAAAACCACAATTATTGTGGATTTGCCGATCGCGCCGATGGCGGCCTATCTGCTGGCGGCTGGCTCGACGCCGGAGGCGGCCCGGGAAGCGGCGCTGGAGCGGGCGAAAGCGGGGGAAGAGGTCACGCACGCGCTGGCGAAGGAGATCGTCGAGCAGGCGCGAGCGAGGAACGGGGAGAAGCGCAGAGGCCGGCCATCGCACCGTGTCCTGGCTCAGTTGACCCGGACGCTGGTCGAGTGTCAGGACAATTGCCCGGAGGACAGCCGATCCGAGGTGGCCAGACAGTTACGCGAGGCCGCCGATGCCCTGGAAGGACGGCGGCAAGAGGCCCTGTGAGTGCCTCCGGAGAGAATAGAGAGCGAAAGAAGAGTGGATCTTACACGGTGGGCATCTGCTCATTCTAATCCAATGCAACACCGCAAGAGAAATCCTGCGAGAAACGAAGCCATGTGGCAGTTTACATCATCAATCCGTCGCGGGTTCCTGACGCTCTGCCTGGGTCTTCTTCTGGGTACGACGCTCCGCGCACAGGATAAGATCGAGGACTCCGACGAAACCCTGCTCCAAGAAGCGGGCCTCAAGACCGACAGCGAAAGCCTCCTCCGGTTCCTGCGCGATAGGTCTCCCGAAAACGCTGAGGCAGTCGTCGCTCGCTTCATCAAAGCGCTGGGCAGCGATAACTTTCGCGAACGGGAAGCAGCACCCGACGCGCTGGTCCGTTTAGGTAAACTTGCGCTGGAACCGCTCCGCAAGGCGGTCAAGTCGGAAGATCCCGAGATCCCCCCCGCGCGAAGCCGGCCCTTGAAAAATTGGAGCGTCTCCTGGACATCTCTTTGCCGCAGTCCACGATCCGTCTGCTTGTCAAACGCCGCGTGATGGGTGTCGCGGAAGCTCTGTTACGGTATGTGCCCTTTGCCGAGGAGGAAGACGTCGAGGTCGAGATTTACTACGGCCTTGACGAGTTGGTGCTGAAGGGAGGACCCATCCCTGCTGTAGTGCGCAAGGCGCTGGCAGATCCAGAGCCGACACGGCGAGCCATCGCCGCATGCATCGTCGCCAGGCGGGGAAGCAGCGAAGATCGCAGCGCTGTGGCGGCTCTGCTGAAGGACAAGAACCCGCTGGTGCGGTTGCGCGCTGCTCAGGGCCTGTTGGCGGTCCACGACAAGTCAGGCGTGGAAGCATTGATCCACCTGCTGAACGAACCGGATGTAGCCATTTCCTGGTCGGCAGAAGAACTTCTCCACTGGGTCGCGGGGGAAAACGCCCCGAGCAAGATTGTGGGCGCGGCGACAGCACAAGAGCGTGCGGAGTGCAGGGCAGCATGGGATGCATGGCACAAGGAACGTGGAGCCAAACTCGATCTGGCTCGACATGGCAAGGATGGTCGCCGGCCTGGATTGATCTTTCTCGGCGGAGAGGAGGACTACAAGGACGAGAAATTCCCCCTGTGGCTATGCGGATCTGATGGGCAACCGCGTTGGAAGAAACGCGATGCGGCTGTGGTCTACGACGTGCAGTTCCTACCAGGCAACCGGTTGCTGATGTCCGAATATGTGGCTTGTGAGAAAGCCTTGGACGGGAAACTGCTGTGGAGGGCCAAGGTGCCAGGGTCAGAGCGTGTCCAGCGCCTCGTGACTGGACGCACCTTTATTCGATCGGACAGAGGGTCTGCTGCCCTGCTTGATCCTGCGGGTGCGCCGATTTGGTCGCGGGCGCGGGCCACGAGTGAGCGTGATCGCAATTACCCAAGGCATGAGATCGGCTTTGCCGAGCGCTTAGCGAACGGCCGTTTGGCGTGGCTGCATTTCCAGAAAGATCGCGCGGAGTTCATCTCCGCGTACGAGCCGATAACAGATACGATCCTGAAGCAGACGAGTCTGTCTCCGCCGCAGGGCGAAGAATTCGTCCGTGGACAAGTTCTCGCAAACGATCGTTGCCTGATGTGGTCCCGCAAGATCAAGGATCCCCATGCCCTTCGAGAGCATCCTGTCCACGCAATCGAGTTCGGCAGCAATGGCAAACCACTTCCCGCAGCCACGCCTTCAGCCTCTCACTTCGCGACGCTCCAGCTTGCTGCCTTTCTGCGCAACGGCAATGCTATCGGGAGGCGTGAATATTTCGTGAGAGACCCGTATGTGGAAGAGAGAGAGAAGGACCTTGCTAGGATCACGTCGCCTCTACTGCGTGAATATCTCATGATAAGAAGAAATGGGCCAACAATGGGACCACCCGCCGCCATACAGGTAAGGCGACCGGCAAGAGGTGAAAGACCCGGTGGGACAGGCGTCTCGCCTGTCCGGACAGGCGAGACGCCTGTCCCACCGGGTATGTTTGAACCTGCCGCTCGCCTAATTGGGGAATATGATCGCAGAGGCAAGAAGGTGTGGGAAGCTTTCGTACCCTTCGACCCGAAAGTTGTACGAGTATGTCTACCGCTCGTTCGCTTTGGCTTTGACTTGCAGGCAGAGGCCGTGTTCGATCTCGACGCGGTCGACAGGAGGATCAAACAACTGCGCGATAAGGATCCGGTCATCCGCCACCGGGCGGCCCTGATGCTCACGAAACTCGGTGCGAATGCCGAAGCGGCCATGCCCGTCCTGCTGGAGTTGGCGAAGGGCTTCAAACAACCTCTGCGGCGAGAGTACGTCGGCTACGCGTTTGAGGTTCGAGGACCGAATTCTCTCCCGGTTTTGCTGGACCTCATCAAGGGCAAGGATACACTTCTTCGCTGGCTCGCCCTGGAAATGCTATGGCACTACCCTGAGCACCCCAAGGATGTTGTGCCTGTGTTGCTTGAGGTCATTAAGGATCGTGATCCCTTAATCCGCGGCAATGCATGTGCGGCCAGCAGTTGGTTCCTGAGGGAGCGTGAGCTGGTCGAAGCCCTCATCGCCAGAATCGATGACAGAGGTTACTGGTTCGATGATGACTCGCGGACTGTCGGGTGGGAAGCGCTTGTGTCGCTCCGGAATGCTGGGAAGGGGCCAGGTGCTGCGATGACGGTTCGAGCAGGCATGCAAACGCTTAAATCGAAGGACCGGCGACTCGCTAAAGCTGCGATCGGATTTACTCTCGGAGGAGTCGCAAAGGACTCACCCGCGGAGCGGCCGGGGATTCTCGCCACGTTCCGCGAGATTCTCGATGGAGACGACGCCGAATTTCAGAACTCGGCCGCTAATGCTGTGGCGATCATCGGCACCGATGCAATCAGCCTGGTTCCAGCGTTATGCAGGGTTCTCAAACGAAATCCCAATCGCGAGTTGCCCCACGTTCGTTCGGCGCGGTTAAGCACCCTTGACGCCTTACAGCGAATGGGACCGAGTGCGAAGGGCGCCGTCGATCAGGTGATGGCGCTTCTCTGCGAGTCGCCTGATGCTGAAGAGCGGAGGCAAGCGATCTTCGTCTTACACGCGCTTGGAGCGCCCGCGAAAATGCTCGTACCACTCTTGAAGGAACTTGAGCAGAACGAGAAAGAAGATGAGGACGTGCGGCGAGCTGCTTCAAAAGTGCTTGAGGAACTTCAACCTTGAAAGCGAAGAACGGGGTAGCCTGACCGAGTCCTGTGACACTTTCATGTACCAAGGAGATGCGACCATGCTGCGTCATGTGCGCCGGATCATCAACACGCTCAACAACCTCTTCGAGACAAGCCGCGCTTCGCAGCGTGAGTCTCGCCGCTCGGTGCGACTCTGTGTGGAACAACTCGAAGACCGTGTCCTCCTCGCGACGTTAATCTGGATCTGTCGTGACGACAGTGGCCTGCGGAAGAAAGAGACGAATTGGTTCAACAAGGATACAGGGAGAGTGGCTATCGCCGCTCCCGCCAAGGACGACACTCTGGAATTCGACTCGACCTGGAAGAGTGCGGACGGGACGATTAGCGGAGGCGCGAAGGCATCAGTGGACAATATCGCTGGTCTCAGCCTGGCGGAATTGAACATCAAGAACTACACGGGTCGGATCACCCTTCAACAAGATCTGATGGTCGGGCTACTCGACATGAATGGTGGCACCATCGGTGGCAACAAAAATCTTACCATCATGACGTCGGCTGCACAACAAGGAAAAGACAAGGAAAAGATGTACCGATGAAAGTCAAGAGCCGTCCGTCGTGATGACGGCACTTTTTTCCACCCTCTTTTCCGCCCGCTAACGGGTTCCCCCAACGGGTTCCTCTTCTCTGTTCCGCCGCAGCCGGAAGGTCGCCGCCAGATGGAACGCGGCCTCGTACAGCGGCAAGTGCTGCACCGCTGCCCACAGATCCAGGACGTTGCCCTGCACGCCACACTCCGCCTGGAAACACTGGCAGACGTTCTTGCCCAGATGCACCGAGAACGTGCGCTCCTTTCCCCCCGCCTGGCCATGCACCGGAGCCCGGAAAAGGGGTCGCACCAACGACGCCGCACCGGAGGCCCGCACCTGGAGCGGCTGGAGTGCCACCGGCGAGGTGCTCGGCGTGGATGGCAAGACACGGCGCTGGGTCTTCCTGCACTACTTCAAGCCTGAGCAACCGACGCTCAACTGGCTCGACCCGTCCTTCGCGGCCCAGCGTGCGGTCGCCGGCGACATTACCTGGAACGTCCGCGACCTGGGAGTGGCGGTCTTGCGCTTCGATGCGGTCCCGTTCCTGGCCCTGGAGCGGACGGGGAAAGAGGGCGAGACACTGCACTACCAGCACAACCTGTCCGTCACGGCGACGGACTACATCGCTGCCCTGACCCGCAAGCTGGGCGGCTGGAGCTTCCACGAGCTGAACGTGCCGCTGGAAAAGCTCACCATCTTCACGAAGAACGGCCCGGACCTGTCGTATGACTTTTTCACCCGAGCACAGTGTCTGCACGCCCTGCTCATGGGAGACGCGGCGCCTCTGCGGCTGTCGTTCAAGTTCCTGGGCGATAGCAAGGTGGATTCAGGCTCGCTCGTTCACGACCTGCAAAATCACGATGAGATCACCTATCAGCTCAACGAGCTGGACCATCGCAAGGACGAGACGTTCACCCTGGGAGGCAAGAAGGTGACCGGCGAGGAGTTGCGCGAGCGGATGCTGCGGGAGATGCGCGAGAAGGCGTCCGGCAAGGCTGCTCCGCACAACCTGCTCTATCGTCCGGAGAAGGACGGCCTGGCGACGACGTTCGCTGCTTTCGTCGCGGCGGGGCTGGAGATTCGGGATCCGTATAACGCCTCGGCGTCCGAACGCGAACAAATCCGTGATGGGCATCTGCTGCTGGCCACGGCCAATGCACTTCAGCCGGGGGTGTTCAGCCTCTCGACCTGGGACCTGGTTGGGGCGCTACCCATCCCGGAGAAGTCCGTCGAAGACCGGGTCAGAGAAGGCGACTATCGCTGGGTGAATCGCGGCGGAGTCGATTTGATGGGCCTCAACCCGATGGCGAAGCAATCGGCGATCGGACTCGAGCGAACCCGGGCGCTGTACGGTCCCCTTCCGGAGCAGTTGAAGGACAGGCAGTCGTTTGCGTCGCGCCTGAAGCGGATGCTCGAAGCCCGCAAACAGTATCGGATCGCCGAGGCCGAGTTGCTTGGCGTGCCAGAGGTGAAGAATGCAGCCCTTTGCGTTTTCGTGCTGCGCCTCCCGGACAGGGCCATCGCGGTGACGGCGCTGCACTTTGGCCGCAAGGCCGTCGAGGAAACGCTCGCCCTGGGCGACGTTGACAGGGTTGCGAGGGACCAAGTTGCTGGCCGCTTGGTCGTGGATGTTCTTCGGCGGGAGTGTGCCGGAAACGTCTCTCCTGCCGGGCAGTTGACAGTGAAGCTTGCTCCCCTCAACGGCACGACACTCGTGATTCAACAACCCTCGAAGTAGAAGAGTAGACCCGCACAGTGGCCTGCGCCTTCTTCAGAACTATTTTCCAGCTCCGATAGGGATCAGCAAAACCCTGGTAGAGGCACACTGTTTGCAACACTCTCCCCAAAGTGAAATACCCTCCCCGGCGGGAGGGAGCGATGAAAGCAATCGTATTTCACGGCATCGGTGACATTCGCCTGGACGACGTCAAGGAGCCGAAGATCAAGGACGACGGCGACGCCATCGTCCGCCTCACTGCCAGCGCCATCTGCGGGACCGAACTGCACATGGTTCGCGGCACCATGCCGGGGACACGAGGGCGTCGGGGTCATCGAGGAAGTCGGGAAGGCAGTGACCGGCTTCAGGCGCGGCGACCGCGTGGTGGTCCCTTCCCCAATCTGCTGCGGGCGCTGCTCCTATTACATCAACGGCTACCAATCGCAGTGTGACAACGCCAACCCCAACGGTCCCCGGGCCGGCACGGCCTTCTTCGGCGGGCCAGCGACCACCGGGCCGCTCGACGGGTTGCAGGCGGAGTTCGCCCGCGTCCCGCTGGCCGACCCTACCCTCGTCAAACTTCCCAACTCTGTCTCCGACGATCAGGCCATCCTGCTCTCCGACATCTTCCCGACCGGGTACTTCGGGGCAGACGGGGGAACGATGCCTGGCGGTTTCGTCAGTCTCCAGCCGGCGCCGTCGGGGTGAAGGCAAGGTCCGATGCCTGCACATCCAGACCGGTCTGGCGGATGCTGTTGACGAGGTTGCTGGCGTCGATGGCCTTGT
>JBBSDR010000344.1:0-6789 GCA_038240465.1 Gemmatales bacterium | reverse complement strand
TCACCAATTCACTCGACTGCCGGAATGACTCCGCGATGAACGGCCCCGTTGCGGATGATGTAGAAGCGCAGCGGCGTGAAGGTCGGCAGTTCGGGATTGCTCAGGACAAAGGCGACGTTTTCCAACGTCAGCATCTCCCACTGGTGCAGGCCGACAAGGACGTCGCCGCGCTGCAGGCCCGCCTTCGCCGCCGGACTCTCGGCACGAACGTCCTCGATCGACAGACCGCCGTTGAGTTGCTTGTTGCTCTTGTTGACCTGGTCGCTGTTGACGCGCGCCAGTTTCACCCCCAGCCGCTTCCAGATCATGTCGCCGTTCGTCGGATTGGCACGGCTGGCCGTGTCGAAGCTCAGCTTCACCTGCTGCGTCAGGCCGTTGCGGCGAATCTCGAGGGGGATCGCGTCGCCCGGCGTCCGCTCGGCGAGCTGCCGTTCCAGTTCGAGCCGGCAAGAGACATCCTGCCCCACAACCTTGACAATGACGTCGCCGCGCTTCAGACCGGCCTGCGCCGACGGACCCGTCGAATCGGTACTCTCGACGAGGAGTTCGCGCTCCGGCGCTTTCGTCTCGTGCGGCGTAACGCGATCGCGTGTGGTCAGGCCGAGCGACTGCCCGCCGCGACGGGTGTTGCTGATCAGGTCGGCGGCCACCCGCATCATGCTATCGACCGGAATGGCGAAGCCGATGTTCTGGGCGCCGGCGCGGATGGCCACGTTGACGCCGATCAATTCGCCGTTGATATTCAGCAGCGGGCCGCCCGAGTTGCCGGGATTGATGGCCGCGTCCGTCTGAATCAGGCTCTTGTAGGCGATGTCCTTGTTGAGCGTCACATCCCGATTGATGGCGCTGACGACGCCGACGCTGACGGTGTGATCGTAGCCGTAAGCGTTGCCGATGGCGACGACCGTCTCGCCCACCATCAGATCGCTGGCCGTTCCCAGCGGCATGACCGGCAGCGGACGATTGACGTCAATTTTGAGCAGGGCCAGGTCGGTCTCGGCGTCTCGGGCCACGATGCGCGCCGGCGTCACGGTGCCATCGACCAGGCGCACGCGAATGGAGTTCACCTCCTCGACGACATGGTGATTGGTGACGATGTAGCCGCGCGGATCGATAATGATGCCGGTCCCCATGCCGTTGATGCGGTTCTGCGAGGGCGACAGGGCGAACAGTTCCTCCTCGGTATTGGCCCGGACGGAGCGTTCGCTGTGGATATTGACGACGCTCGCCTTGACCCGTTTGACGAGATCGACGACGGGCGTATAGCGAGGATTGAAGGAGACGGCGGCGCGAGCGGGTTCCGGTGGTTTCGGGGCCGGCTCGGCGGCCACCATCATGGCACGGGCCAATCCGAGGGACGCGGACAGGGCCAGAAACGCGGCGGGAAGGTGCTTGGCTCGCATGGTCGTCCTTGTTGTCGTGGAGGGGTCGCGGACTCGGGGCATCCTGGCGGCCGTCGCGTCGGCCGTGACTGATTCTCCTTCGACACCCGCGACGAGGGGCCTCCACGCCGGTTCGCCAGTGTCCCCCACTTTCCAGGTTCTCGGGGTCGGGAAGAGCGGAGAGAACGGAAGAGGCCGGTTATGCTGGATGTAGCAGAGGAGGATTTGCTCCTGTAGGATCAAGGGAGGAGTTGAGAAGCGGTTTCACGACGGACCAGCCCCGCGCGCGAGCGAGGGGTGCCTGGAACCCGTCGCTTGCGCTCCGGGCTGGTAGCGCTCGGGGCTGGTAGGGTAGTTCCACGCAAGGAGACCAGCGAGCATGAGTAACCAGTCGCGGCGAGAGCGGATCGAGTCGATGCTGCGCGAGACGCCCGAGGACGACGGCTTCCTGCGCTATGGCCTGGGGATGGAGTACAAGGCGGAAGGCGATCTGGAAAATGCCGTGCGGTGCTTCCGCGATTTGCTGCAGGCCACGCCCGACTATGTTGCCGGCTACATGCAACTGGGCCAGTTGCTCAATCAGCTCGAACGAGAGGACGAGGCGAAGGCGATCTACCGCGACGGTATCGCGATCGCCCGGCGCAAGGGCGACAAGCATGCCGCCGACGAGATGAGTGGGTTCCTGGCGCTGCTCGATTGACGGGAGAAGGAGAGGCCCCTCCCATGACTGAGCCGGACAACGACCATCCCAGCCCGGAGCAACTGGCGGCCCATCGCGCGGGACGCCTCGCGCCGGCCGACGAGTCCGCCGTCGCACGGCACCTGGCGAACTGCGCCGCTTGCCGCGAACTGGCTCGCTTCGTTCCGGCTCCTCCCCTTGGGACCGAAGGCACCCTGGGCATCTTCCGCGGCGGCGAGACCACCGACTACACGAGGACCGACGCGACTCCGGCCCCGCCGCCCACCGTGCCGCCCGAGTTGCTGAGACATCCGCGCTACGAAGTCCTCGACCTGTTGGGCGCCGGCGGAATGGGCGTGGTCTTCAAGGCGCGGCACCTGCTCATGGATCGCATCGTCGCCCTCAAGGTTATCCATCGTCACCTGACCAGCCGGCCCGACCTTGTCGAGCGATTCCGGCAGGAGGTGCAAGCGGCGGCCCGGCTATCACATCCGAACATTGTCACCGCGTATGACGCCGAGCAGGTCGAGAGCCTGCATGTCCTGGTAATGGAGTACGTCGAGGGCCGAACGCTCGACCGCATCCTGGCTGAGCGCGGGCCGCTGCCTCCCGAAGAGGTCTGCGAGTATATGCGGCAGGCGGCGCTGGGCTTGCAGCAGGCATTCGAGATGGGCCTGGTCCATCGCGACATCAAGCCGCACAACCTGATGCTGACTCCGCGCGGCGTCGTCAAGGTCCTCGATTTTGGTCTGGCCCGTCTGGATCACGAAACGGCGGAAGACCGGCTGACGCCTGTCGAGGGCATGCTGGGGACGGTGGACTACCTGGCTCCCGAGCAGGCCCGTTCGCCGCAGCAGGCCGACATCCGGGCTGACATCTACAGCCTGGGCTGCACCGCCTATCACTTGCTCGCGGGCCGCCCGCCGCTTGGAAACCGGACCATCCCTGAAAAGCTGCTGGCACACCAGGAAGGGGCGACGAGGCCGCTGCGTCAGGTTCGGCCCACTGTGCCGGAAGGAGTATCGGCCGTCGTCGAGAAGATGATGGCTCGCGATCCGGCCCGGCGTTATCAGACACCCGCCGAGGTCGAGCAAGCCCTAGCCGGCGTTCTGGCCGGCATCGCTCCCCGGCGTCCGCACCGCCGCCGGGTGCTGGCTGCCCTGGTTGCCGGCGCCGGACTGGGGCTGCCTCTACTCGCATGGGCAGTTTGGCCACGACGTAAGGATGGGGATCGAAACCAGGAACCAGTTCCGGACGAGTTACGCTGTCTTGGACAGGCCAGGCGGGGGACATGGGAGCGAGTGGCCATCGGTCCTTCCTGCGATCGAGCGCTGGCTGGATACGCTGACGGGACTGTGGCGCTGTGGGACCTGGCGGCTGGCCGCGAGGTGGTCCGCTGGAAGGAACACGGCGAGTTCGTCATGTCGGTCGGGGTGTCGTGGGATGGCAAGTGGGGGATGTCCGGGGCGCGCGACGCAGTTGTCTGCTACTGGGACCTGGAGGGACGAAAACTGGTCCGCAAGCTCGAAGGCCACACCAGTTGGGTGCGCGGCGTGGCATTCGCGCCGGACTGTACCCACGCCTTGACCGGCGGCAATGACGCCATCCCTCTTTACTGGGACCTGGAGAGTGGAGAACTACTCAAGCGCCTCACCGGCCATCGCACCGTGGTGGGCTGCGTGGCCGTCGCCGGGTCGGGAAGGTTCGGCGTCTCGGCCGGCTGGGACCTGACGGCCCGCGTCTGGGATTTGTTCGATGGCAAGGAAGTGCATTGTTGCGAGGGCCACCTCAACCCGATCGTCAGTGCGGCCTTCAGCGGCGACGGCAGGTACGTCGTGACCGGCGCCGGCGACAAGACGGCCCGGCTCTGGAGCATGGAGACAGGCCGGGAGGTGCGCCGTTTTGAAGGCCACGATGGGACTATTTCCTGTGTCTGTTTCAGTCACGAGGGCCGGCTGCTGACAAGCGGCACCGATCAAACAATCCGGCTCTGGGACGTGGCGACGGCCGAGGAACTGCACTGTTTCCGGGGCCACCTTGACGACATCTGGGCGCTGGCCATCACGCCGGATCGCACGCAGGCCATCTCCGGCAGCAAGGACGGCACCCTGCGTTACTGGCGTCTGCCGCCTCGAAGGCAGACATGACTGTCTCTCCCTCATTCGCTGGAAGGAGCGCCCCATGTCAACGCTGATGGCGCCATTCAATCTGCAAGGCTGGATCGAGGAAAACCGTCCCTTGCTGCGGCCGCCGGTCGGCAACAAGATGATCTACAACGGCGGCTTCATGATCATGATTGTCGGCGGTCCCAACCAGCGCGCCGACTTCCACGTCAACCCGGGCGAGGAACTCTTCTACCAGGTCGAGGGCGACATCGTCCTGCGCGTTCTGGAGGACGGCCAGCGCCGAGACATTCCCATCCGCCAGGGCGAGATGTTCCTGCTGCCGGCCGGCATCCCGCACTCGCCACAGCGGCCGCCCGACACGGTCGGCCTGGTCATGGAGCAGGCTCGTCCCGTGGATGCCGACGATCATCTGCGCTGGTACTGTCCGAAGTGCGCCGCGCTGCTGCACGACGCCGAATTCCACCTCGTCGATCTCGGCGTCCAGTTGAAGCCGCTCATCGAGACCTTCAAGAACAGCCCCCAATTGCGGACATGCAAGCATTGCGGCCACGTTCTGGAGATGTAGAGGAAAGACGAGCGCGGAGACGGGCGGCACGGTATTTCACGGGGTGTCCGGATCGATCCCCGCGGCCCGAAGCCGCTCGGCGAGCTTTTCGGCGCGTTTGCGTTCATCTTCGGCGCGCTTTTGTTGATCTTCGGCGCGCTTTTGTTGATCTTCGGCGCGTTTGTGTTCCTCCTCGGCGCGCTTTTGTTGATCTTCGGCGCGTCTGCGTTCGTTGTCGGCGCGTTTGGTTTCGTCTTCCGCCCGTTCGCATTCTTCATCGAGCATCTGGCGCATATCATCCAGCAACGACTCCGCTGTCTCCGCTCGTTTCCGCTCCATCTCGGCCCGTTCTTCCTCCGTTGGCAGGAGTTCGCCCGTCGCGGAGTCCCAGACGCGCATCCAGGGCAGACCCATCTCCCGATACATTCCCTGCCAGATCCCGAGTTCGACTCCCAAGGGTTCGATCGGCAAACGCCCCGCCGCGTTGGCCTCGACGGGGTGATACCCCCCGCCATTCAGCTTGAACAGTTCGACCGTCGCCTTCTCGACATCGTAGATCGCATAGTATGCGGCACAAATCGCTCGCTCGTAGATCCAGAATTTGCCCTGGTAGGGAGTGGTGTCGCGTTCCTCGCTGCCGTCCCCCGAGACAAATTCGATCACCAGCAGGGGACGAATCGCTTCTCTCCACAGCACATAGGAACGCCGGAAGTGTCCCTCGAGCATGGGCGGGACGCCCGGGACGTAGAACCAGTCCGGAGCCTTGCAGCCATCCAGGACGGGTTGGGTGTAGCGCCAGTAGATACCGCTGTCATGGCCGATGCAATACTGGCCGTCCGGATGCAGTTCGCGGAACCGGGGAAGCATGGAACTCGTCAGCAGGTTGCCCTGGGGATTTTCCGAGAAGTTGGTCACGATGCTGTCGTCCTTGTCGGGTAGCTGAGTGTGGTCCGGCAACTCCGTGCCAGGCTCGGACATCACGACACTCGTTGGCTCCATCGCATCCTCCCCAGTTGAATATGAGCGACTCTCCTGCATCTTTACCAGATCGGCCCATTTTCAGGCCAGTCCAGTTCAGGAGGTGAACTGTTCCAGGAAGCGCTTGCTGATTCGCAGCGACCGCTTGCGGTCTTCCAGCGATCCCTCGAAAGCTCGATCCTCGACCTCAATGCACACCGGCCCCTTGTAACCCGCATCGGTCAGGGCGGAGAAGAATGGCCCCCACTGCACATCGCCCAGGCCCGGCAACTTCGGCGTGTGCCAGCCAAGCCCGAGGATGCCAACCTCGTAGAGTTTGTCGTGGTCGATGCGTGTGTCCTTGGCGTGGACATGGACGATGCGCGAGCCGAACTCGCGAATGCAGCGCGCCGGATCAATGTGCAGCCAGATCAGGTGCGACGGATCGATGTTCAGGCCAAACGCCGGTGTGGGAATCTCGGCGAAAAGCTGGCGCCAGACGGCAGGCGAGATGGCCAGGTTCTTGCCTCCTGGCCATTCGTCCTTCGAGAATAACATCGGACAGTTCTCGATTCCCAGTTTGACGCCCTGTGCCTCCGCATGACGCACGATGTCCGGCCAGACGCTGCGGAATAGGTCCAGGTTGTGTTCCATCGCCTGGACGTGATCGCGGCCGATAAAGGTGTTGACCACGCCAACGCCGAGCTTCGCCGCGGCACTGATGACCGTTTTCAGATGCTCGACCACCTGATGACGATGCTCGGGATCGGGGTCGAGAGGATTGGGATAGTAGCCGAGTCCAGAGAGGGCGACGCCGTACTTCTTCGAGAGACCGTGGACCCGGCCAACCTCTTCGTCGCCGAGGCGCGTGACGTCCAGATGCGAGACGCCGGCATAGCGGCGATCGGATCGACCGGGCGGCCAGCACATCACCTCGACGCAGGCGAAACCCTCGTCCGAGGCGAACGCGAGAACGTCTTCGAGCGGCAGGTCACCGAGAATGGCGCTGACGAATCCCAGTTGCATGACGCATCTCTCCTTGCGAGTATCCGATGGTTAGCCGCGACGCGGAGTCCTCGGAGCGGAGCGCGTCCAGCGTTC
>JBBSDR010000343.1:0-6792 GCA_038240465.1 Gemmatales bacterium | reverse complement strand
GAGATTTCGCGGCGGGGCGGCCCGGCGGACGGCAGTTCACCAGGAACTCGACCAGGGCCGTCATCTCATTCGGGTTGATCTGCTTTCCATAAGCCGGCATGTTACCGCCGCCCGGTGTGCCATTGCTGACCTGATCGATCAACTGATCCTTCGTCAGACGCACGCCGACCTTTGCGAGGTCCGGACCGCGCTCGCCGCCAAGACCTTCCAGGGCGTGACAGTTGCGACAGTTCTTGTTCTGGAACACCACCGCTCCCTGCAACTGCAACGGCGTGCTGTTGCGGACCATGCCCTCGGGGATCGGGTCTCCACTCCAGGCCGTCATCTTGGGGGACCATGACGCCGTCAAGCCCTGATAGGTCAGGACGCCGAATGCCGTGAAGATCACGATGACGATCAGGACCGCGACCGGCCGGCGGCTCGGAGCGCGTTCGCCGCGATTGCTGATGAACGGCACAAGGAACAGGATCACAATCAGGATCACCGGGAACACCAGGATGATAAACGTCTCGGCACTCTCCGGACTCATCGACAGTAGCGCGAACAGCCAGAGGAAGGGCCATTCGGGGCGCGGATTGGCGCCGCTGATGGTCGGATCCGGGGGAGTGTCCGGGCCGCGCGGACCCAGTACAGCGGCCAGGACGACAACCACGATCACCGCGACGGCCGAGCAGAACACGTCCTTCCAGACGGCCGGCCCGAGGAACGGCTCGCCCGTTTTCAGCTCCTCCTCGTACTCGGCGTCATACGTCGCCGGATCGACCGGCCGGCCCGGCACCGGCGGTTCGCTGACGCCTTTCTTCAGCACCAGCCACAGGTGCAAAGTCAGGAACAGCAGCAGCATCCCGGGGATAATGAAGACGTGCAGGGCGAAGAATCGGCTCAGGGCCGCGCCACCGATCACCGGCGCTCCCAGGACCAGTTCCACGACGAACGGCCCGAGGACCGGCACGCGCCCGGCCATCGAGCCGGCCACGGCCAGGCCCCAGTAGGCATCCGGGTCCCAGCGCAGGATCTGCCCGGTAAAGAACATGCCCAGCGTCATCAGGAACAGCACCACACCGACGCACCAGGTCAACTCGCGCGGATACTTGTAAGTCCCGTGCAGAAAGACCTGCGTCATGTGCAGGATGACCATGACGACCATGCCGGAGCCGGCGTAGTAGTGCAGCGAACGCAGGAACCAGCCCAGCGGCTGCTCGTAGTTGAGATAGAGCAGGCTATCGTACGCTCGATCGGCGCTCGGCACATACACCAGGGCCAGCAGGACGCCGGTGAGAATCTGAAGCATGAGCATCGTCATCGAGGCGCTGCCGAAGATGTACCACCAGCCCATCGGCCCGGCCGCCCCCTTGGGGATCGGGTGGGTCATCACGGGCATGATGGCGGCGCGCAACCCCGCCCGCGACTCGAACCAAGCGCCAACGGAACGCAACATGCGCCTCATCGAATAGGCCCTTTCCTGTCACTCGGATCCGTGGTCGTCCGGATCGAGCGTGTCCTGCAACGTCGGATAGTGCGGCGCCTGGACCTCGAGTTGTTCGTCGCGAATACGCCAGATGCACTTGAACAGATCGCGCGGCGGCGGACCAGAAGCGCGTTTCCCGTCGGCGTAATACACACCACCATGACACGGACACATGAACAGCCCGGACTGCGGGAACCACGACACCGGACAGCCCAGATGAGCGCAGTTGACGGCCAGGATAAGGAACTGGTCCTTCGGCTTTTTGTCCTTGCACTGGAAGCTAACGTAAACGCCGGTGTGCGCCGTCATTCCGTCCCAGGGTTGCTGGAGCGGAGTGTCAAAGGTAACCATGCGGGTCTCGTCATCCGCAAAATCTTTCACCGCTCCCAGCGGCACCCATTTGACCGGCCGCTTCTTCAATCCCAGGAGGAAGCCGACCACGGGAACGCCCACGATGGCGGCAGCGACGGTACCCACGGCGCAGGTCAGCCACTGGAAGAACTTGCGCCGCCCGATCTGGGGTTCGGTCGGCCCGGCAGGCGTATGTGCGGAATGTTGCATCGTTGGCCTCTCGACTCCAGTCCTCGACTACCCACTATTTCCCGCTGACCGCCCCGCCCTGACGCCAGGTTTTCAGCAAGGCCACGACGTCGGCGACGTCCTGCGAAGACAGCGGCTTGAAGTCCTTCGGGCGGCCTTTCGCCTCGGCGTAGGTGGGCATGCCCAGGTCGGCACGTCCGGTGATAATCAGCCGCCGCAGGAACTGGTCGCTGACCAGCGCCAGGAAGGCGCGATCGTTGATCGGCCAACTCTTGTCATTCATCTCGCCGCCCTTGCCGTTGGTCCCGTGACAGGTGGCGCAGGCGTGAGCGAAAACCGTCGCTCCCCGGGCCTTATCGCCGGCCTCACCCTCAGGCGCCCGGTAAGGCGGCGCCCCCTCCGGCAGTTTCGCCGGCGTCCCCCAGGCAGGCGTCCGGTCCGGGTCGTTCCGCGTCACTTCCAGCCGCGCTCTCTCCGACTCGCCCTCCTGGGTGACCTTGTAGCGCTGCCCCTTGATCTCGTGGACGAGGATCTGAATCTGCTCCTTCGTCAGCAACCCGCCATTGACCTTCAGGAAGCCCGGCATCTGCGTCCCCTTCCTCCCCGAAGTGAGGAGGTCCGTCAATTCTTTTTCCGAGATCCCGGCCCGAAACAGCGGCTCATTCAGAGGCGGAGCAGGGCCGAACTTACCTTGTTCTCCATGACAGCCGATGCAGTTCTGGTTGAACAGGCGATCGAACGCGGAGACCTGCGCGGGGAACAGGGGCCGCTCTTCTTCCTTCGGCTTGCCGGGCAGGTCGCAGCCAGCCGCCAGCAGGGTCAGCGACAGGATAACAAGATGACACGGAACTCGGGCGGCCGGATCTCTCCTGCCTCTGTCCATGCCGGCTGTCATTGCTGAAGTCACTGCTGCTCTCCTTCGAGTCACCCGGCCACCCAGCCAGCCTGTCCCTGTTCGCCGGCGACGCCGCCGCCCGCAGGCGGTACGGCGATCTGCTCGCTGCGGAGGACGACGATGGCCGACACCACGCCGAACACGAACTGCGACACGATAAACCACGGCCAATCGACCTTCTCCTGCAGGACCGGGTTGACCACGCCCATCAGACTGTAACTGGCCGCCGTCCACAGCATGGGCATGAGCAGCGCGCCCCAGGCAAACGGGCTGGAGATGGGCCGCAGTCGCGGCAGCAGCAGGGCGCAGGCCACTCCGAATCCCACCGCCAGGGCAACGTGCATGACCATCGCCACGGCCAGCAAATCGGCGTGGAATTCACGCATCTCCGGGGCCGAGGGATTGTTGTGTCCAGAGACCACCATGCCGGCCAGCAGATTCGCGGGATACCAGAAGCCGCGGCCTGTTCCCAACGACCAGATCAAGGCGGGAGCGGGCATCAGCGCGCCGCCGAGCAGACCGCCCAGCGCGCCGCGGACCCCCGGTTTCAACCCGGTAGCCTGGGTGACCACCAACGTCATCACCACGCCATAGATAAACTGGGACACGATAAACCACGACCAGCTCACGCCATTGTGCAGCGCTGGATTGACCATTGCCATCAGGGTGTAAGTGGCCCCCGTCCACAGGAGCGGAGCGAGCAGCGCTCCCCAGGCCATTCCCTGCGGGATCGGCGGCAAGGTCGGCAGCAGCACGCCGTAGATCATCCCCAGAATCAGAGATGTGGTGACGTGGATAAGCAGTCCCACGAGCAGCAGCGACATGTGAAACTCTTCCAGGTCCATCTCGGCGACGCCCGGCAACGCCATGCCGGCCAGCAAGTTGACAGGGAACCAGAGACTGTGTCCGGTCATCTTCACCCAGAGGACGGCGGGAATAGGCAGGAACAGCCCGCCCACGAGGCCGCCCTTGATGCCGGCGGAAATCGGATGCACTCTCTCGGGCAATCGGACGCGATGGCCCGGCATCCCCGGCCGCAGTTCCTGTACTCCGCCGAAATCACGCTGGACCGGCCTGGCGCGTTTGTCCAGTGCCACAAGCGCCTCGTGCATGTGTCCCTTCCCGGGCAGCAACTGGCTGATCCACATGCCCAGGCCATAGAGAAGGACCACGCCGCCGACGATGAGGAAGGCCGGCCCGGTAATCATGCCGGCGGCCAGCATCGCCATGCCCAGCGACAGCACCAGGGGCGCGGCGGTCGGCTGGGGCATCTCGACGAAGTCCGGCCCGTGCGGGAGTTCGTGTTTTGTCGTGCCGTGCGGCTCAGTTGCCATGCTTCCCACCCTTGAGTTCCACCGCCAGCCTAGCGCCCGACCACATAAACGACCGTGAACACCACCACCCAGACAACATCGACGAAGTGCCAGTACCACGACACCAACTGCACGGCCGTCTGGTTCTTCTCCGTCACCTGGCGCTTCAGGGCCAGGCCCAGAATGATCGTCATGACAATGAGTCCGCCGGTCACATGCATGCCGTGGAAACCGATCAGGGTGTAATATGTCGAGCCGAATAGGTTGCGGCTGATGGTCAAATCGTGTTCGACGATCAACTCGCGCCACTCGTAAGCAGTCCCGGCCAGGAAGATCGCTCCCAGCAGGATGGTCAAGCCCCACCACATGCAGAAGCCGGACTGGTTTCCCCTGTGCAGCGCCTTCTCGGCCAGGTGGACCGTGCCGCTGCTCGACAGCAGGAAGAAGGTCGTGATAAGGGCCAGGCCGATCGATAGCACGTCCTTCGGATACGGGCCGCTGATGTCCTGATTCAGATAGGTGAGGTACGTCGTAATCAGCGTGCCGAACAGAGCGACCTCCGAGACCAAAAAGGCGACGACTCCCCACTGGGCCGGGCTGAGGGTCTTCTCCGGCTCAATATCGGGAGGCAACGGCAGTTGCTGGGCACTGGCGGCTTCATCGGACAGGACCGCGTCCCCCGGCGCGGGAGGACGCGGTTCCCGACTCGTCTCGTTCACGGCGTGACCTCCCTCATTCCTCATACTTCCAGTCCGGGTCTTCGGGGTGTTTCAGGTCCCACAGCGGTCGCCGGCTGTGGACTTTCGGCTCGTCTTCAAAGTTGTACGACGGCGGCGGCGAGGTCGTCATCCACTCCAGGGTCCAGGCGTTCCAGGGATCGTCGCCGGCCATCTTGCCGTTCTTATACGACCAGACCAGGTTATAGATGAAGATGGCGAAACTCGGCACCTGGATCAAAGCGCCAATCGTCGTGATCTGATTGAGGAACGCCCAGCCGCGATCCGGATCATAAGTGTAGATCCGCCGCGGCATGCCGAGCATTCCCGACAGGTGCATCGGGCCGAAGGTCATGATGAAGCCGACGTAGAGCAGCCAGAACTGCCACTTCGCCAGCCGTTCCGACAGCATTCGCCCCGTCGCCTTGGGATACCAGTAGTGGATGCCGGCGAAGGTGCCGAACAGCGTGCCGCCGATCAGCACCCAGTGGAAGTGGCCGATGACGAAGTAACTGTCCGAGAGCTGGAAGTCGAACGGCGCGGCCGCCAGCATGATGCCCGTCAGGCCGCCGATGAGGAACATCGACAGGAAGCCGAAGCAGAACAGCATCGGCGAGGCGAAACTGATGCGGCCGCCATACATCGTCGCCAGCCAGTTGAAGAACTTGATGCCGGTCGGGATCGATACGAGCAAGCTCGACGCCACGAAGAAGAGATTGGTTGTCCGGCCCATACCGACGGTGAACATGTGATGCGCCCAGACGCCCAGCGAGATAAAGGCAATGGCCATCGTCGCCGCCGCCATGAACTCGTAGCCGAACAGTACCTTGCGCGAAAAGACGGGGATGATCTCGGACACCATGCCGAAGACCGGCAGAATCAGGATGTAGACCTCGGGATGGCCGAAGAACCAGAACAGATGCTGCCAGAGAATCGCGGAGCCGCCGTTGTTGACGTCGAAGAAGTGGGCGCCCAGGTTGCGGTCGAGCAGGATCATAACCATCGCCGCGGTCAGGGGCGGAATGGCCAGCACGATCTGCACCGAGGTCCACAGCATCGTCCAGGTGAAGAACGGGATCTTGCGCAGAGTCATCCCCGGCGCCCGCATGCCCAGGATGGTCGCGATGAAGTTGATGCCGCCAGTCGTGGTGCCGACGCCGCTGACGATGAGTCCCAGCGCCCAGTAGTCGGTGGCGGCGCTGCGAGCGAAGGTCTTTTCGGTCAGCGGAGCGTAGGCGAACCAGCCCATCGCGGGTCCGCCGCCGGTCGCGAAGCTGAAGTAGACAAGGATGCCGCCGAACAACGTGGCCCAGAAGCCGAGGGCGTTGAGACGCGGGAAGGCCATGTCGCGGATGCCCAGCATCAACGGCACCATGTAGTTGCCGATGCCGATCAGGATTGGCATGCCCACGAAGAAGACCATCGTGGTCCCGTGCAGCGTGAACATCTGGTTGAAGACGTCCGGATGCAGGAAGTCGTTGCGCGGGACGAGCAACTGCCAGCGCATCAACAGCGCTTCGATGCCGCCGATGACCATGAAGCCGACGGCCATCACGATGTACATGATGCCGATCTTCTTGTGATCGACGGTCGTCACCCACTCGTACAGCCAGGATGCCCTGGCCGGATGAGGAGGAACGGATTCGTGCGCAAACGATGCCATGTCCCTACCTCTGCGACGGTCAATCAAGCGATCAAAAGCGGGGATCGTCCCCGCCGCCGGTTCCTTCCGGCGATTCGCCGTCGTGGCGGTCCATCCTTCAACGAAGCGTCTTCAAATAATCGACAACCAGATCGAGGTCGCGGTCGTTCAGGCCGAAAGCCGGCATGAGACAGCCGGTCTTGATCCGCTGCGGATCG
>JBBSDR010000342.1:0-6829 GCA_038240465.1 Gemmatales bacterium | reverse complement strand
CAGATACCGTCCATCCGCAACAGCGGCGTTTCGTGCATCATCAGCCTCAGTTCGCCGCTCGCGGCTTAGGACCGACGGCAAAATAACGTCCGAGTAAAGCGCCGCTGGCGGCTCAGCGCACCGCCCGCTCCCGCCGGCTAGGACCCTGGCGGCGGGAAGTTATTTCGCCGCTCGCGGCTTAGCGAACCGCCCGCTAAGCCGCAAGCGGCAACCCGTTATTCGCCGTCGTTCCTGAGCGGTCACTTCAGCGAAGGGTCCTTCAGCCCATCGGCCCGGCGATACAGTCCCGTCGGAATCAGGATTTGCGGGGGCACCTCCTCGCCGTCGAAGTACTGGGCGATGATCTGAGCGGCCCGACGACCGATCTGGTCGGGATACTGGATCGGGTCCGCGAAGATCTTGCCGTCCTTGATCGCCTGCTTGCCCTCCGGCTGGCCATCGAAGCCGACGATCTTGATGCGATTCGCCTTGCCGGCTTTCTCGAGAGCGGCATGTGCGCCCAGCGCCGATGGATCGTTGATGGCGAAGATGCCAGCCAGGTCGCCATGCGCTTGCAGCAAGTCCTCGGCCGACTTGAAGCCCTGGTCCTTCGAGCCGCCGCTGGGCAATTCCGCGACGATGGTGATCTTGCCCTTACCCGGCTTCTTGTTGTGCTCGTCGAGCACCTCCTTGAACCCCTGGACGCGCAGTTGACACGACTCGACGTGCTTGTGATCGAGGATGGCCACCTTGCCGCCGACCTCGCCCAGTGCCTCGATCATTGCCACGGCGGCTTGCTTGCCTCCGGCGAGATTGTCGGTCGCGATGTGCGTCACCACTTTCGCTTCCGGCGCCAGACAACCGATATCGACCGTGAAGACCGGTACGCCCGCCGCGTTGGCCGCCTGGATCACCGGCCCAACGGCTTTCGAGTCGCACGGACAAAGCACGATCGCATCGACCTGCTTGACGAGGAAATCCTTGACTTGCTTGTCCTGCGTGGCGACGTCCTCATCGCCGCTGACGGCAATGACGTCGTAGCCGTGTTTCGCGGCCTCCTCACGCATCGTGTCGGCGATCTCCTTGAAAAAGGGATTGGTCAGCACCAGAACCGACAGGCCGATCGTTCGCCGCGGCGTGTCTCTGTTGCCGGCCGAGCAGCCCGTCAGGAGGAGTGCGATAGCGAGGAGCACGAGCAAGGAGTGTGGGATCATCCCTCGATAAGTCACGTCGCGGTCTCCGTCGGGTCTGTCTGCGGTGTTTGAAGACTCTGTCTGAAAGTGGCCTATCAGCCGCTGGTAGCCGCTTTCTGGCGAAGGCGGCTACCAGCGGCTGATAGGCCTACGCAATCTCGTGGCATTGTCAGGCAAAGAGCGAACGGAAGATAGTAGGAACCGCATTTTTGCCGGACAGGGTTCATTCGCCTGACAGCCCAGCCTTGGTCATTGAGCCGAAAGGGGTAGAATGAAGCAAGCCTGCCGCCAACCCGACGGACCGAGGGCCTTGCCGACATGCCTGTGCTGCTGCTGCTCTTCTTGACGCTCGCCTGCCTCCCCGAAACCTGGCCGGAACCTGGCGCCTGGATCGATGGTCCCTTCGTCAGCATCGGCTTCACCTGGGTAGCCGTCGCCCTTGAAGTCTTTGTCGCCGCCCTCGTCGCCCACTGGACGAAGCGCGAACTTCAGACGCACGACCGGCCGCGCGACCAGGTCATCAAGGGCTATGTGCGCGGCCGCTGGTATCACACCCTCGGCCTGTTCCTCAGCTATGGACTCGCCCTGTATGTCTTCGGCTACGGCTGGGCCATCCACAAACTCTGGTCGTCCAACGGGATTGTCCTGCCGGGGACCGAGTTGCTGCTGCTGGCACCCTTCTTCGCCAGCCTCATCCTCTCCTGGGCCTTCTTTCACAGCGCCGAACGCGCTTTCTGGAATGACTCCGCCGATGGGGATGCCGAGGGTCCGCCGCGCCAGTTCTTCAGCCGCCGGGCCTTCGTCTGGTTCCACCTGCGGCAGAACCTCGCCCTCGTCTTCCTGCCGGTCATCCTGCTGGTGGCCGAGAAGGAGGCGCGACGGCTCTTCCCCACGCTGTTCAAGTCCTGGGAAGTGCAGGTCAGTGTGGCCGGTGCCGTCCTCGTTCTCCTCGTCTTCCTGACCATGCCCTGGATCATCCGCATCGTTCTCGGGTTAAAACCATTGCCGGAAGGACCGATGCGGCAGCGTCTGCTGGCCGCGGCGCGCCGGCTCAACTTCCACTTCAGCGACATCCTTCTGTGGAACACCCGCGGCGGCATCGCCAACGCCATGGTGGTCGGCGTCGTGCCGCAACTCCGCTACGTCCTGCTGACGGATCGTCTGCTCGAAGAACTGACGCCGGAAGAAGTGGAGGCGGTCTTCGGCCACGAGGTCGGCCACGTCAAGCACCATCACATTCTCTACTACCTGACCTTCCTGCTGACGAGCATGACGGTGCTGAGCCTGGTGCTGATGCCGTGGGAGAGCCAGCTCGAGGACATCCTGCATTTCCGCGACCGGGCCGACCTCGCCGTCATCCCGGCCGTGGTGGCGCTGGGACTGTACATCTTCGTCGTGTTCGGCTTCCTGTCCCGGCGTTGCGAGCGTCAGGCCGACATCTACGGTTGCCGGGCCGTCTCGTGCGGTGCTGCCGATTGCGCCGGCCACCTGGCCGAACAGCCGCTGCCCGAGGGCGGCCGCGTCCTCTGTGGGACCGGTGTCGGCACGTTCATCCAGGCGCTGGAGAAAGTGGCGATCCTGAACGGACTCAGCCGCGACAAACCGGGCTTTCTGCAATCCTGGCAGCACTCGACCATCGCGCGGCGGGTCGATTTCTTGCGCAGCTTGTTGACCGATCCCCAGGCGGAACCTCGCTTTCAGCGTCGCGTCTTCTTCGTCAAGTGCGGCCTGTTCGCCGTCCTCGGCGCTCTCCTACTCTGGCAGGTCGTGTGAGATGCGTTCCCATGACAGTACTCGGGACTCCGCCTTGTAGCCGAATTCGCCAGAATTCGGGTTCCCTCGCTACTCGAATTCTGGCGAATTTCGCCCTTTTATGCCTCTGACAGCAGTCTTGATCCTGCTGCTTGCGACGCCCAACCGATCCGCATATACTGGAGCAGTTCGATTATGCTCCCCAAGAGACAGCCCCATGTCCCTCGTCACCAGCCTCATCGGCTTCGGCCTCCGTCAAGTTATCGGGGATGCTGCCGGTAATGTCGTCGAGGTCGTCGAGCAGCGGTTCCGCGACCACAGTCAGACGCTGCCAAAAGCCCTTGAACGCGCCCATGACCGTGCCTGGCAAGCCCTCGAGGTCGCCCTGGCCGGTGACGGCATCTTCGATCGCGTCAAGGGCTTCTTCGCCTCGGGTGACGACAAGGCCATCCGCGAGCAGGTCGCCGCTTTTATTCATGGCAATGCGGTCTCCTTCGAGGGATCGCCGGACGGCTTTCGCCAGTCCTGCCTGGAGGAACTGAAGCAGCTTCGCAAGTCCGGGTTGCTCTCCGCTCAAAACCTTGTCGCATCGGATGTCGCCCGGGGGGCAAATGCATTCCAAAGGCACACAGACCCGCAGGGGTTGGTCGAAGAGGCCCGCCTGGCCGTCGGCGGAGTCGCGGACTTTCTCACGAAGGGTTACCCGAACCTGGCTGGCCTGCTCCGCACGCCGACGCCGTCAGGTCCGCCATTGCTCGCAGCCGCGTTCGCCTACTTCATCAGACGAGAGGTCGAGACGAATACCGAACTCGCCCGCGGGTTGTTCTTCGATGGGCTGCGCCAGCTATCGGCTTCACAGGCCCGGGGCTTCGCGGAGATCAACAACGCCCTGGCCACACATAGCCACCAGATCGACATTGCTATCGACCAAGGAGGGCGAATCGAGGCGGCTGTTCTCGACATGCACGCCGAACTCCAAAGGGTGGAGAGCCAGCAGCGAGCAAACCACGAGGAAGTTGGCTTACTGTTCCAGCAGGTACTGAAACAACTGAGGCTGGTTGGCATGCAGCAAGGTGAAGTGCGACCGCAACATTCCTTCACCATCCGGGGTGAGGACGAACGGGGAGCGGTAAAGGCGTTACTGGCTCGGTTCCGTCAGTTGCCCATCGAAGAACAACGGGGAATGCCCGCCCTGCTGAACGGTCTGGGCAAGCTCCAGGTGGGGACGGGTGAGTTCACTGCAGCAGGTCAGACCTTCGGCGAGGTCGTGAAGGCCGTATCCGAACCAATGGGCAAAGCGGAGGCCTTCCACAACGCCTACCGGGCCGCCCTGGAACAGAAGAAGTGGGATGAAGCTCTACACGCGCTGCGGCAGGCAGCCACTCTCGATCCGCAACGGTTCGCCCCCTTTCCGCTGTATCGCTATGACCCGAAACGCATCCTCGGGGCTGGAGGTTTCGGGACCGCGTTCCTCTGCCACGACCGCAACCTCGACGAAGATGTGGTAATCAAGACACTCCATGTCGAGGACCTCGGTCGCGGACTCAACGAAGTCTTTCGTGAGGCGAGGATCATTCGTCAGTTGTCCCACCCCGCCATCATCAAAGCACGGGAATGCGACTACGCTAACCCGGCCGGCCAGACCCGGCCGTATCTGGTGATGGACTACTTCCCCGGCGGGTCCTTGGAACAGTTCGTCGAGCAGCGTGGCACCCTGACGCCGGATCAACTCGTAAAGGTCGCGCTGCAAGTAGCTCAGGCGATGCAAGCGGCCCACGCCCAAGGCATCCTTCACCGCGACCTCAAGCCCGCGAATATCCTGGTCCGGAAGGAGGGCGAAAAGTGGCTGGTCAAGATCATCGACTTCGGACTGGCTCTGCGACCCCAGATCGTTGAATCCGGTGGGGCGGCTGGTTTGAATGGCAACACCATTTTGGGCCAGAGTGTGGCGGGTACGCGGAAGTACGCACCGCCCGAGCAGATGGGCGAATTGCAGGGTGTCAGGCCTGGTACTTTTTCAGACGTGTACGCATTCGGCAAAACCTGTTATTTCGCCTTATTCCATACCACGGAGCCGAGGAGCCGCCACTGGACTGGTGTCCAAAGGAGCCTGAAGAAGATGCTGGAGGCATGCACGGAGCAGGAGTTGGAACTCCGACACGCGAACTTCGATTCGGTGGTGGCGGTGCTCAACCGTGTTGTCAAGGGCGGACCGAGTGGGAGTGGCCGAGACGCCACACTGGCGGGAAAAGAACCAGACGACTCGGGAGATAGTGCTGGCGAGAAGGGAGAGGATCCGGGTCCAACGAGACGCCGGATCACCACCGAGGAGTTCCTCGCCGCGTTAACCGACAATCGTAACCCCAGGGAGCTGGAGACTGCGGAGGCGATCATCCGTTGGGCCGAGCGGTCAGGGCTGGAGTTGGGGGACTGCCTGGGAGGGCGCAGCGGGATGGCGTCGTTTATCCCCACTCTGGACCACGGTGGCCACCATTGGTATCCGATCTCGATGCAATCGACAGGACAGGTCGTACTCCAGATGCAGTGGATGCGAGGTAAGCCGCCGTTCGACAACCGCGAGAAACGACTGGAGTTGATGACCAAGGTGAACAACGCCACCGGAGCCGGACTCGTGGTGGAGCGGATGACCGGTAGGCCAAGCATCGCCCTGGAACGCTTGCTGAACCCCGCTGTACTAGAGCAGTTCCTGGATGTCTTGACGTGGATGGTACAGCAGATTCGGGCATCTTGACCCAATTCGGCTTCGCGAGGAAGGGACCAAGGTGAGAGCGGCAGGAGGATCGCCGCAGTTCGCCTCAGCTTCCGCGATGCTTCTGGCCGACGTGGGCGAGGACGTGAAT
Source organism: Gemmatales bacterium (assembly GCA_038240465.1). Taxonomy (GTDB): domain Bacteria; phylum Planctomycetota; class Planctomycetia; order Gemmatales; family Gemmataceae; genus JBBRIK01. Next base: position 1,044 of record JBBSDR010000342.1, on the reverse strand, counting down.
GGATCCGACAGCCTGAGCCACTTCTTGAGACGAAGCCGTCGCCGCTGGGGCGGGAGGTAACGAGACGAGGCAAGCCGTACTTCGGCTCATGGGACGAGATCGCTCGTTAGCAGGCCGAGATACGGCGAACGTCAGGCACACGGTTTGCCCCGCGACATCCCATGAACCCGGACCTTCTTTACGATCGTTATCAGGAGCTACAGCGCTACGTCGCCTGGACCGAGGGCGATGCTCGCAACGTGAAGCACGTCGGCGGATTGCTCGAAGGCCATCTCTCGCCGCTCATTGAGGACTTCTACGAAGAGATCGAACGCCATCCCGACGCCCGCAAGGTGATTACCGGCGGCCCCGAACAGGTGCGGCGGCTCAAGGGGACGCTGCTGGCCTGGGTCCACGATCTGTTCGCCGGCGTCTACGATCGTGAGTACGTCGCGCGGCGCTGGCGCGCCGGCTGGCGTCACGTCGAGATCGGTCTGGATCAGGTTTATGCGAATGTCGCCCTGGCCCGGTTGCGGCTTGGCCTGGTGCGGCTTCTCGAGCAACACTGGTCCGGAGACGCACACCAGTTGCTCGCCTGCCGCACATCCCTCAACGTGCTGCTCGATCTGGACCTGGCCATCATCGACGATGCATACCAGGCCGAATACCGCATGCGCCAGCAGCATGCCGAACGGCTCGTGACCACCCGGCTGACCACCGACCTGCGGACGCTCCTCGATGTGCTGCCTGTCGGTATTGCCATCGCCGAGGACCCCGAGGCGCGACGCATTCGCATCAATCCCGCTCTCGCTGAACTGCTGCAAATCCCTTACGATCCCGGCGCCAGCCAGATGCTGCCCGACCAGGAAATTCCCGTTTTGGCGTTGCGGCGTGTCATTCAGGGAATCGAGGTCAAGGGGGCCGAACTGGACCTGATCCGCTCCAACGGCGAGGTTGTCACTTTCTACGTCTACGCCGCTCCGCTCCTGGACGAGCGGGGTGAGCCGCGCGGCGCCGTCGGCGCGTTCCTCGACGTCACCGAGCGGAAACGCGGCCAGGAACGGT
>JBBSDR010000341.1:0-6832 GCA_038240465.1 Gemmatales bacterium | reverse complement strand
GCACGACCGAGGGCTTCGTTGACATCAAGAACAAGATGAAGCTCGAAGACATCATTCACATGCGCGAGGCGGGTTCCGGCAAGAAGAACGATCCGACGAAGAACCCCGACGCCAACGACTATCTCTTCCCCGACAGCGCCAAGGGGATCCTGAACGCGCCTGATACCGGCAAACGGCAAGACTTCAACATCCTCAAGCTGGCCGAAAAGCCATCCGGGACGCCGAGCTTTCCCAAGCAGTCCGACCGCGAGGCCAACAAGATCACCAACCCGCCGATTCAGGAGAAGTTTGACGACCTTGTCGGCAAGCTGCTTGAAGAGGCCGACGAGATGCAGAAGAAGTACGAGACGTACAACCTCAACGCGGCCTTCAACATCAACGAGCCGGGCGACATCGGGAAACAGGCCGGCGACCTCAACTCGACCGCCGCCTCGGCCGCGACCGGCAACATGAAGCCGCCGACAGTCAACGTCGGCGGCGCTTCCCGCGCCGGCCGGCGCGGCGCTCGCGCTCATGGCCTGGTTGTCGGGGAGGAGTCGATCAATCGTCGCGGTCGGGACAAGGTGCAGGAGGGCCAGGAGAAAGTCGGCGACCAGGCCGGCACCATCCGCGAGAGGAAGAGCGCGGACATGCAGAAGGACACCTCGACGGGCGTCGGCGGCAAGAAGGTCGAGGGCGACAACGAGGTCAAGTTCAGCACCGAGGACGCCGGCAAGTGGACCGACGACATCGCCAAGCGTCTCGGCAAACCGCAGGCGAAGAACTTCATCGTCGAGCGCAAGGACGGCCGCCTCGATCCGAAAGTGGCCGAGATGCTGCGCGACATGACGTCGCGGCAGGAGCAACTCATCGAGCGCGTCAAGTCGATCCGCAAGGAGTTGCGCAACCTGTATCTGCCGACGGAACACATCGACGAGGTGCTGTCCCGGTTGATGGAGAACCTGGAGGCGCTGAAGGAGCAGCCCGACGCGGAACTGTTCCGCTTGCAGTCGCAGGCGCTGGACCAGTTGCGAAACACGGTGCGCGTGTTCCAGGCGCCGGCGAGCGGCTTCCAGCCGAGCCTGCCGCGCGAGCGTGGCTTGCATGGCCGCGTCCTCGACGAGCCAGCCCGCGATGTGCTGCCGGGGTATGAAGAGGCGGTCAAGCGGTATTACGAGAAGCTGTCAGCGCGGTGATACTTTCATGCTCACGCGGTCGGCGAATCGCATGAGGATTGTGCGATGGGAGAAAAGAAAATCAAGCGCATCCTGCGCGCAGCAACGCCGGAAGAGCAAGAACGCCACACAGCCATTCGCGAACAGATCCTGGAGGAATTCCCCCCAGGCGAAGAGGCGCCACGAGAAGAATCACCACCTGGCATCCCGACCCAGGTACGTCAGGCGAGGCAAGCCAGGGGCTTGAGTTGGTACGGCCTCGCCAAACTCGCTGGGATTCCGAACTCCAACACGATTCGCGACATTGAATATGGTCGAGATGCGCAGTTGTCAACGCTGCAAGCAGTAGCCAGGGCGCTGGGGCTTCGTCTGGAGTTAGTTGAGGAGATCATGTGAGGGTTTGGGTGCCCTTATACCGTTAGGGTTCGCACACCATGCTGCGGATCGAGTTTACTCCAGAAGCACTTGACGACTTGAGGCCGTTGCGCAAGTATGACCAGAAACAGCTCATGGAAGCTATCGAGAGCCAGTTGCCGGAGCAAGCGGCCGTGGAGACGCGCAACCGGAAGCGGCTCCGTCCCAACCAGTTAGCAGAATGGGAGTTGCGGCTCGGTGCTTTCCGCGTCTTCTACGACGTCGATCAAGTGAATGGCGTGGTCAAGATCGAGGCCATCGGCCACAAGCAGGGTAACAAATTGTTCGTGCATGGCGAGGAGTACCAGTTATGAAGACCATTGCAATTTCGCCCCAGGCGACTGAGATTAACGACCTACTGGAGCAGGCGCGTGAGGAAGATGTGATCGTGCGCTCCCCCGATGGCACAGAGTTCATGCTCACCGCCGTTGATGATTTCGACTTGGAGCTTACGCGAACTCGGCAGAACGCGAAACTGATGGCGTTGCTTGAGGAGCGGGCCAAGCAGACTCGAACCGTCCCGCTGGACGAGGTCAAGCGGCAACTCGGCTTGGGGAAATGATAGAACTCGCGCCGAGCAATTCGCTGCGGGGTATGAGGAGGTAGTCAAGCGGCACTCCGAGAGGCTATCGGTGCGCTGAAAGGTTGATTGGAGCGCGGAGAGGCTTTCTATGGTGTTACGAAAAAAGGGAAAATACCGATACGGCGACTCTCAGGCCGACATCCGCAAGGAACTCGTGCGCTACAGCAAAGGGGTTACCTACCTGGCAGAGCATTTTGCAGATGCAATCTGTGGCTGTCAGAGCAAACGGTTCTGGCTTCTACTCGATGACACTCAAGGGGCTGCCGTTCGGATTTGCACCTCTTGTGATCGTGAGCACTCCATCGGTGACAGTGAGGAATACCTCGATGAAGCCGATCTGGAGGAGTGTGTTTGCCCATGCGGTAACGACGAATTCGAGCTAACCGCTGCTGTATCACTTTACGAAGGCAGTGAAGATGTGAAATGGTTCTACATTGGGTGCCGCTGTCCGAAATGCGGGCTGACAGCATGCTACGGTGATTGGAAGAACGAGTTCGAGGGATACCAAGGGTTGCTGGGAAACGTCTGAAGGGCTTTTCCGCTCCTATGCCTATCCTTGATCGCGCCCTCTTGAGGTGTTGGTAATGCGAAGAGTGTTCTGGATCGTGGTTCTCACGCTGGCAATGCCTGTCCCCAGCACAACAGGCCGCGAGATCACCGTCAAGCTCACGGCGGTCGAACTCGACAAGACACCCTATATCACGCCGCTCATCGCGCCGGGTGCTAAGTGCGCCGCTGTCGGCGAAGCGGTCAACAAAGTGGCCGTCGGGCAAACGATCAACAATGAAGCCCAGATCAGCCTGTTCCTCGTCGATGACCTCGGCAAGATGGCCGGCGCGCCAATCTTCTTGAAACTGCCCAAACCCGCCACGCTCGCTCAGCGCGAGGTCTATCCGCTGTCGCTCGTATTTCATCCGACCCTGCCGCTCCTCTATGTCTGGCAGGACGTGAAGGCGCTCCCCGGCGATCCGGTCCCTCCTGCCGATCCGGCCTGGAAGGACTTCGATCATCTGCTGATCTACTCCGTCCAGAAGGCTGCCCCGGAATTGCTCCTGAGCCTGTGCCGTGGGCCTGCATTCCACACGGGAAACGTCGCGGGCAGCCTCTGCATCGACGTGGGTAGCGGCCGGCTTTATGTGCCGAATCTGCGCTTCGGCGAGAAGAACCCGCCGGCAAAAGGCGGCGGCGTCGGCTGGTTCGCGCTGGCCGGCGACGGGCTCCCGGTCGCCGGCGACGAGGAACCCGCCAAGGTTGAGCCGCCGGTCACATCGGCAAAGGCTGCCGCTGATCGGCCTGCCCGCGTCACCGCCCTTCGCGCCCTGGTAGCTGCCGGCAAGCCGCTGGGGGCGTTTCGCCACACGCCCGCCGACGCCTATGGGTTCGGCGCCCTCCCGGCCGGCGCTGGCTTTCTTCCCATTAGCCGCGACGTCTTCGTCACCTGCGGGTATCTCGGCCCCATGACCTGGAACCTGGGCGACCGCCGCGGGCGTTGCCAGGTCTTCGTGATGCCGGTCAACTTCCTCTCCTATTACACCACCCGCATCGCCGGCCATCCGGCGCTGCCGGTCGTCTTCGCGTCCATCGTCGGCTATCCTTATGCCCATCGCGTCGAGCATGCCGATGGCTACATGACGCTCGCTCCGCAGGTCCTTCACCTGGAGGGATGCGTTCTGAAGACGCCGCCGGTCGTGCTGTCGAAGCGAAACCTCGTCGCCTTCGGCGGTCCCACGGCGATCTACCTCGTCGCCATCGACGCCGAGGGGAAGTTCAAGGACGCTCCGGGCGTGCAGGTCAACGTGCCTGTCGCCATCGCCGAAGGGCTGGCCTATTCCGAGAAGTTCGAGCGGCTCTATATCGCCGTGGAGAAAGCGAAATGACCGCGTATCGACACCCGCTGACCATCGCGCTGCTGCTGGCGCTCGCCGCTCACGCTCCGGGCAAGACGATCGTCCTGACGGACCTCGATTGCGAGCGGATGGCGTTCATCCAGGCTGGCTCGCCGCGCTGGAGCTGGGGCGGCTACGACGTCACCAGCAACACGCAGAGTAACTCCCTGTTTTACATGTACGCCGACCGCGCCTTCCTCATCGCCTTTCCGCTGGACAAGGTGCCGAAGGGCCAGAAGATCCTCAAGGCCGAGCTGAGCTTCACCAGCGGCCTGCAATATCCGGGCGAGCAGAAGTTGCACATCCGCCGCATTCTGGCGCCGTGGGGAGCGGGCGTCTGCTGGCAGTATGCGTCGGTGCGGCCGGCCAAGGTTGAGTGGAAGCAGGCCGGCGCGCGCGGCGCCGGCACCGATCGCGCCGTCAAGGTCAGCGCCGTCGTCCGCACCAGCGAGGCGGGCGAGAAGGTCGTCAACGTCACGGAGGACGTCGAGTTGTGGTACACCGGCGCCTCGGCCAATCACGGCTGGATGCTGAGTGTCGAGGACCCGGATATTTACATCGTGCTGAACTCGCCGGTGTGGAGCGGACGCGGCAGTTGGAAACTGCGAATCACCTACGAGCCGGAGTGACGTCTCCTCCTCCCGGCGCTGCGAATTGATCTTGTTTCGAGTGCGCCCGCGGGCTATAGAGCGCGATGAGTCTGTCCTCGGTCATCGCCAAGGGGGACCTGCCATGGCGCTCGTCTCGAAAGGATTCAAGCGGTTCCTCCTCTGCGGAGTCACGCCGCTGCTGCTGGCCGGCGGCGTCGTGGCCTGGGTCGAGCGACACGCCCTGCTCTGCTGCTACTACGTCCATCGCCTCGAATCCGCCCACGGCGACGAGGCGGCCATCTGGGCCGAGAAGCTCGCCGCGATGGATGAACGGGCTGTTCCCGAAGTCCTGACGCTGCTCTCACGCGACGATGCCGATGTCTGCGCCAACGCCCGGAAAACGCTCGAGTGTCTTGTTCGCCGCTGGGGCCATGACGATCCGCGCTGCATCGACCTGAACCATCAGGCCATCAAGGAATTCTCCCATCTCAGCACACCGGGCCAGCGTATCGTGCTGGAACTGTCGGCCGAATGGCTCGAAGCTGGCAACTCCTGTCCCGCCTGTCTCGTCGGTGCCTGCGGCCGGCTGATCACCGAGGGCAACCACGCCGGCCGGCCCGATCTGCAAGGGCCTGCCATCGAGTTGGCCCTGAACGTCATTGCGCGAACGAGCCAGGCTGACCTGCTCTGCGCCGGCCGGGAGTTGACCCGCTCCGCCCTGCTCTCCACCGACCCGGCCACTCGCGTTCGCGCCGTCAAGCTGGCCATACAGCCCGGCATCGACATGCGCAGGGACACCGTCGCCCTGCTGGACGATTCCGAGGCCCTGGTGCGTCGGGCGGCCATGCTGGCTGTCGGCGAGGACATGGAGGCGATCGATACCGAAAAACTCCTGAAATGGCTGCACGATCCCGACCCCGAGGTGCGCTCGGTGTGCGAGCGTTCCTTGCGGGGAGAGAAACGCGGGCTGTCGGCCGAGTACGTCCACCTGGGCCTGCTGCTGACCGATCCGCGCTGGCAGGTCCGCGTCACCGTGCTGGACCATCTCGACAAGGTGGGCGACCTGGCCGCCCCCAGTTTACGCCGTCTGAGTCACGATCCTTCGCCTGCCGTCCGCGCCGCCGCCGTCCGCGCCGCCGCCGAGGACGGCGACATCGACCTGAGCGATCGCCTCGACGAAATGGCCCAGCAGGACCCCAGCGCGACCGTCGCAGCCCTGGCGCGCCACTATCTTCAAGCGCGCAAACACTGAGCGGTCTGCCGCTTGCGGCTTAGCGGTCTTTCCCGCCAAGCCGCAAGTGGCGACTGCTCAGCGAATCGTCCGGGCGACGCGGAAGCCGTTCGTCGAGAAGCGATCTGTCGGCTTGTGCCAGTAGCGATAGGCCGAACGCAACGGCTCTGGACGCGGATGAAACGGCGCGCCGCGCAGGACGCACTTCGACTCGCCCACAATCTCCTTGACCGCCTCGTCATCCTCGACTGCCTTGCCCACGGGTATCGCGGGATAGTCGCCGTACACCGACAGGCACCACTCGGCGACGTTGCCGTGCATGTCGAACAGGCCGAAGTCGTTTGGCTTCTTCTGTCCCACCGGCCAGGTCCGCGCCAGCGCGTTGCGCACGTCCCAGGCGTAGTGCAACTGCATGTCGTTCGAGACGCCGTGCGGCCGGCTCCCCTTCGCGCCACCCCGGCAGGCATACTCCCATTCCGCCTCCGTCGGCAGCCGATAACCAGTCCGCTTCAGATAGTCCGGCGGCAGATGCAGCGGCGTCTTGCCATCCATGCACTTCTCGATCTCGTCGAGAGAAGGAAAGCACATCTGCTCTTCAAGCAGGTGTGCCTTCTCGCTGAGCCAGCGGCAGTACAGGGCCGCTTGATACCACGTCACGCTGACGGCTGGACAATCACCTTCGGGGCTGTAGCGCTTCTCGAATTGATAACGGACACTCGGTCGATCCGTGAGGAACTCCTGAAACGCCCGGTTCGTCACCTCATCCGCGGCAATGGCGAAAGTGCGGCCAATGTGCCGGCAATGGAGGGCCTCATCGCTCTCGTGGCCCGGTTCGTCGGCGGGCGACCCCATCAGGAACTCGGCCGGTCCGAGCAGGACCATCGTCTCGCCACGCGATTTGACAAGCCATCGCCGCTTTCCCGGAGGTTGGCCCCTGAGCGTCCTGTCGAGGCTGTCCACGGCAGCCCCCTGGT
>JBBSDR010000340.1:0-6836 GCA_038240465.1 Gemmatales bacterium | reverse complement strand
GCGGCCCGGGAGACGGCGCTCCGCAGGACAGCGGCAACGACTGGCCGGGCGCCGCGCCGAATCCGAAAATGACCGTCATGGGCAACACGCTCTATTTCGTTGGCGACAACGGCTACACCGGCGCGGAACTCTGGGCCACGGACGGCACCTGGGGCGGCACACGTCAGGTGCGTGATATTCGGAGCGGTGTGGTGGATGGCTCGCCGGCAGGTTCCAACCCGCAATCCCTGACAACTGTCGATAGCGCCATCTACTTCACCGCCGACGATGGCATTCACGGCCAATCGCTGTGGGTCAGCGACGGCAGCAGTCGTGGCACGCATCTTGTGACGCCTCCCAAGGGGACCGGTCCGAGCGATATGCAGGAGCCGCGCCAACTCACTGCGTTTGGACACCAGTTGGGCTTCATCACGACGACTGCGGCAGGGGCCGAGGGACTCTGGGTCACCGATGGCACGTCGGCAGGCACGCGCATGCTCAAGGAGATCGCACCCGCCGGTCAGGGGATCTATCCACCGCTCGCCCACACGGCCGTCATTCCCTGGTTCTCGAATTCCCAGGACATGCTTGCGAACGGCAACACGCTCTACTTCACCGCCGTCGATGCCGCCCATGGACGCGAACTGTGGAAGACGAATGGAACACCCGGCGGCACCGCCCTGGTCCGCGACATCCGGTTCGGTCCGGCCGGTTCGCAGATTACCCTCCTGGCCGCGCAGGGCGATCACATCCTGCTTGTCGCCAACGAAGGCCGGATGGGTCGGGAACTTTGGACCAGCGACGGCACCTATGAGGCTACCCGGCAAATCCGCGACATCAACCGCCAGTCGAACGACGCCAATCCCTCGAACCCGGTGCAGGCAGGGAACAACCTCTTCTTCTCGGCGGACGACGGTCTTCACGGCGCCGAGTTGTGGGCGACCGACCTCACGACCGGCCAGACGCGGCTGGTCAAGGACATCAACACCACCTTCGGGCCGTCCTGGAATCCGGGCGGCGACACGGAACCGGCCGGCTCCAACATTCACTCCATGGTTGCCCTGAATGGCCTGCTCTATTTCGTGGCGGACGACGGCATCCACGGCGACGAACTGTGGGTGAGCGATGGCACCAGCGCCGGCACCCACATGGTCAAGGACGTCAACACCGCGCCGCCGCGTCCCTGGGTCTGGCTGGCTCAGGGACTTAACGGCGGCTCATCGATCGATCAAGTGGTGGCAATGAACGGCGCGTTGTATTTCAGCGCCGATGATGGTGTGCATGGCCAGGAACTGTGGACCAGCAACGGCACCGCGGCCGGCACCCACCTCGTCACGGACATCAACACCCACAACAACGGATTCCAGCACATTCCTGTCGATACGCCACTTGTGGCGTCGCCCACATCGCACCTCACGAGTGTCGCTCCCTGGTGGAACACCGGCAACGACTCGTCCAGTCCGTCCAACTTGACCGTCCTCGGCAACCATCTCTACTTCGCGGCCAACGACGGGGACCACGGCAATGAACTGTGGGTGAGCGACGGCAGCGCCGGCGGCACCTACATGGTCAAGAACATCAATCCCGAGACACCCGGCCCGAACCAGACGCCGCAGGACTCCAACCCCGCGAACCTGACCCGCGTTGGCTCCGATCTCTTCTTCACTGCCGACGATGGCAAGCACGGTACGGAACTGTGGCGAACGGACGGCACCTGGCCGGGAACGCGGATGGTGCGCGACATCAACCGCACGACTTCGACTCCGTCCTGGTCCAACGCCCCCATCCCTGGCAGTGCGTATCCAGCCAATCTGACAGCGGCCGGACACACGCTCTACTTCACCGCCGACGACGGCGTGAATGGAGTGGGGCTGTGGAAGACCGACGGCACATATGCCGTTTTGGTCCGCTCTCTGGGGACCACCCCCGATGGCGGGCCGGTGTCGGTCAGCGAGATGACGGCTTCCGGAGGCAAAATGTTCTTCGCCAGCGATGCGGGCGGGGTCGGAACCGAACTGTGGACCAGCGACGGGACCAGTGTCGGAACGCACAGGGTTGTCGATCTGTATCCCGGCTCATCAACCATTCCCTATGCGCCGTACACTGTGCCGAACAGTTCGTCGCCGACGAACTTGACGGACTACAAGGGCAAGGTGTACTTCCTCGCCGAAGACGCCGCGCATGGCCGGGAACTGTGGTCCAGCGATGGCACTGTTGCCGGAACCGTCCTGGTGCAGGATGTGACGCCGGGCCAGGCGAGTGGCTTCAACTGGTCGTCGGGCATCACAGTGATTGGCGACACCCTCTACTTCAGCGCCAGCGATGGCAAGTCCGGCATGGAGTTGTGGAAGCTGGCCTGATCGTGCTGAGTGGCCCAGACCTCAGCACTGTCTTCGGCGTTGCTCTCTGTTCCCTGAAAACCAATCGATTGGCAATGACCACCGACAGACCCGACGAGGCGCAAATTCGACAACTGATCGACGATTGGCGCATCGCCCTCTGCGCCCGCGATCTCGACCGGCTGATGCAGCACTACGCGCCGGACGTACTCTTCTTCGATGCCGTTCCGCCCTACCAACACCGTGGTGCCGACGCCTACTGCCGGACATGGGAAGCGATGCTCCCCTACCTTCCGCTTCGCCTCGGCTCGGAAGTCCGCGACCTGTGCATCACCGTCGGCGGGGATCTCGCTGTGATGCATGGCCTGCACCGCCTCATCGACGAGGAAACGCACGAAGCGGCGACTTGCGGCTGGGTGCGCGTGACAGTGTGTTACCAGCGGCAGCAAGGCACCTGGCGCGTCATCCACGAACACGTCTCCGTCCCCTTCGATCCCGCCACTTCACAGGCTGCATTCATTCGCGAGCCATAACGCAATGGCCTCACCGTTTCTCGGAGTACAATATCTCACCAGTGGCCTTGGCAGGTAAACCTGGCCGTTCGGGTGCGAGCCGAGATCCGTTGCTGGGAGTACATCCCCGGCCTGGCCCCACGACGCAAGAAGAAGAAACGCCGCCGACAGATCGTTGAAGAGGACTGACTCCCTCCCAACTCCATCAGGGGAAAAGGGAGGCCAGTCGAAGAGCAAGTTCCAATCGTGATTGTTAGTGGGGCGAGGTGCGGGGACGGAGGTGAGATCATGCAATTGACAGCCGTGTACATCGCCGTGCCGGAAGGCTATATCGCGTTCGTCGAGGAACTTCCCGGCGCGAACACACAGGCAGACACGTTGGAGGAGGCGCGGGAAAATCTCCGGGAAGCGGTCGAGTTGGTTTTGGAGGCGAACCGAGAGTTGGCCGAGCAGTCGTTGACAGGCCAATCGGTTACCCGGGAAGCCTTCGTTCTGAGCGGACCATGAAGCGGCACGACCTGATACGGCATCTGGAGGCACACGGCTGCCGGCTGTTGCGGGACAAGGGCAAGCACAGCGTCTACGTCAATCCCGCGAACAGCCAGACCTCTGCCGTGCCGCGGCATCGGGAGATCAATGACTTTCTCGCGCGGAAGATTTGTCGCGACCTGGGCATCGCCGAGCCTTGAGAGAAGGGTGTTTCGCCCGCGTTTTCCGGCGGCACACGGTCAGGACGACCGTCGTATCCCTCAGCCTCGACCGGGGGTCCTCTACTATCCGCACGTTCCCCCGCAACAATCGGCATTCGTCATGTTCAGGCTCAAGCCTTCGCCCTTGTAAGCGAGGACGGTTACCGAGCGGAACTCGATGCCGGCAACGACGCGCCACGGCTGCACCGAACGACTCATGAGTTGCACGTCCTGGAAACCAGCTTCCGCGAATGCCTGGAGGAAAGCGTCCTCACGAAAGGCCCCCGAGACGCAACCGGACCATAGTTCCGGATCGGCGCGCAACTCTTCCGGCACGTCCCGGTCGGCAACGATGTCACTGATGGCCGCCCGACCGCCGCGCCTCAGCACACGGAACACCTCGGCGAAGAGTTGCCGGCGATCCTCGGGACGCACCAGGTTCAGGACGCAGTTGGACAGCACGCAATCCACGCTATCGCCGGCGATCATCGGCTTCTCGCGCCGCAGACGATCCTCAAGCTGGCGCAGGTCGAGCCAGGATTGTTGATCGGTGACGGGCCGTTGGGCCAGTTCGACGGCGAGAGTGTCAAGGTCGAGGCGAAGGTCCTGGATCAGGCCGCAGTGAAACGCGACGTTGCTGTAGCCAAGACGTTCGGCGACCAGCGGCTGATTGCGCCGCGCCAGGTCCAGCATGTCCGCATTGCAATCGACGCCGATGACATGCCCCGCCGGACCGGCCACCTGCGCGGCGATGAAGCAGACCTTGCCGCCGCCGGAGCCGAGATCGAGGACTGTATCGCCCGGACGGACATATGGCGTCGGGTCGCCGCAGCCGTAGTCGCGTTCGAGGACTTCGTCCGGGATGGCGGCGAGGTAACGCGGATCGTAAGAGATCGGACAGCACAGCGCCGCTTCGGTCTGTTGAGCGGCGGCGCTGTAGCGAGTCCGAACGACGGTCTCCGGATCCTGTGCGGTTGTAAGACTCATCGAAGAAACGCTCCTGGACCGTCACTCCCCAATGATGCGTGGGAAAGCGGAAGTGATCGTCCTGTCATTCTATCGGCAAGGATTGAGCGCGGCCTGGCGGGCTGCCGCCAGGCCGCAAGTCGTTATTCCGCGGCCGGTCCTGAACGATGACGAAACAGTTCGGGAAGCTGTCGCAGTCCCTGGAGCCGGCCGCGAAGAAAGGGCGTCAACTCTCCCTGCCGCCAGCGACGCCAGCCCTTGGCCAGCACTACCAGCAGATGCAACGGCAATGACAGCAGCAGTTGCGGCAGCGGCAGGTTGCGCCAGTAGACCAGTTCTTCGTTGCGCGACTGCTGGGCCAGGATCTCGGCCGAGGGATGCGTCCCGTAACTTGCCGAGACGTGATGCAGCACACGCGAAGCCGGCTCATACCAGACGCGCAGGCCAGCCCGTTGCAGACGGAATGACAGATCGACATCCTCGAAGTAGGCGCCGAAGGATTCCGGGAAGGCGCCGACTTGGAGGAGGACGTCGCGGCGATAGAAGGCGCTGGAGGCACTGGCGCCGAAGACGAAACCCGGCCGCAGATGATGCGGCGCCAGCACCTCGCCATGACCGATCTTGCGGGCGAATCCACCGGGGTGATAGCGATCGCCGGCGCTATCGATGCGAGCCTGACCGAGTTCGCCGCCGGGCCAGCGCAGCACAAGGGGAGCGACGGCGGCAATACGCCGATCGGCGAAGGCGGCCAGCGCTCTGCCGGCCCAATCGGGACAGACCTCGGTGTCGTCGTTGAGCAACTCGACAAACGGTTGACGGGCGGCGGCGATACCCGCATTGGCCGCGACGCAGAAGCCGCCGCGCTGGCCGAGACGAATCACCTCGACGCCGTGAAAGATGCCGGCGGCGGCGCTGACGATACCCTCCGGCGAAGCGTCATCGACGACGATAACTTGCGTGTTCGGCGGCGCGTGCTGTGTCACGCTGGCCAGGCAGGCCCGCAGCAGGTCGGGCCGATTGTGGGCTGGAATGACGATCGACAGACCGGGGAGCATGCGTCTCCTCCCACTCGCTGACAGCGCGTTCGAGGATATGCCGCGCGTCGGTGAATCGCTGGTGTTGCATGGCCAGGGCCAGATGGCTCAGATGACTCATCCACTGGCCACCGATGCGATCGCCGCGACACTGTGCGAGCCGTTGACGAAAGGCGGCTTCGAGACGCACGATCCTTGCCAGCCAGCGACTCTGCCAGGCAGACCAGTGGCGTGCGGCATACGTCAACAGTGCGTGCCGGGTCAGCAAGCGCAGATGCGGCGAGACACTGCGGCTGTGCAGTGGATCGTGATGAAAGGCGAACAGTCCCGGTTCGTGACGCACGCTCCAGCCGCGCTGTCGCGCCCGCCGACACAGATCGACGTCCTCGTAATAGAGGAAGAACGCGGCCTCGAGTCCGCCCAGTTCGCGCAGCACCTGACGGCGCACCAGCAGACAGCAGCCGGTGACCCAATCGACCTCCTGACCGGGGTGGGCCGTCAAGTCGTACTTGCGCCAGCGGCGCGGCAGCAGCAGCCGGGCGAGGGTGCCGAGCAAGGTCGGGAACGGGCCGGTCGAGGGCTGCCGCCGGCCATCGCTGTCGCGGAGAGACAGGCCGACGATGCCGGTGCGCGGTTCGTCGCGGTCGAGCCGCCGCGTCAAGTCGAGGACGCCATCGAGGAAGCCGGCGGGGACGCTCATGTCGGGGTTGAGCAGCAGCACCCAGTCGCCCTGGCTGAGCCGAACGCCTTCGTTGACCGCCCGGGCGAATCCGCGATTGCGGCCCCAGCGCCGCAGCGACACCCCCTCGCGCCGGCGCAGTCGCGGCAGCAGCCGATGCGGCGGCGAATGATTATCGACGAGGACGACCTCACTGCCGCCTGTCGGGAACGAGACACAATCGCTCAGTTGATCGATGAGTCGGGCCGTCAGTTCCCACTGGCGATAGTTGACGAGGATGACGGAGAGCGACGGCAGAATGGCCTGCCGTGGGAGTGCGGGAGCGGCAGGAATCAGGACAGGAAGCGAGGCCCGCATGGGATCCATCCCTTCGGGAGCATCGGGCTTGGTTATGGTTGACGGGGAAGTATAGACAGAAGCGTCCGAAGACTGCAAGGGATGTTCTGGTTTGGTTAGCCGCGACGCGAGTCTTCGAGCGGAGCGCGTACCCCGTTATCGCGCCACGGGATTGGTTAGCCGCGACGCGAGTCTTCGAGCGGAGCGCGCACCCCGTTCTCGCCGGACGCGCTCCCGGTTAGCCGCCACGCGAGTCTTCGAGCGGAGCGCGTGGCGCGATAACGCCGGACGCGCTCCGCTCG
>JBBSDR010000339.1:0-6836 GCA_038240465.1 Gemmatales bacterium | reverse complement strand
GAAACGCTCGTGACAATGGGTCTGGCTCAGCCCTTGAAAACCATGAGATACACCCCACCCAGAATCACATGCAGGCCGAAGATCAGGAACCCCATCAGATTGATCTGATTGGCTCGACGCGGATACTGCGCCCTCCAGGTGTAGTAGAGGACTGAACTGACCACCGCATTGGCGACCGGGATCAGGAAGAACAGCAACCCAAACAGGACAGCTTCCTGCGCCGGCAAGCCGTCGTCCCCGCCGACAGGCGAGTCGCCATCGGGGACGCGAACTCGAATGCCGCACTCCACACATTCAACCTTCCTTCCCGCCATTCGGTCGCTCACCTCCATCGGTTCGCGGCAGACGGGACACTCAAAGGGGATGGTTCTCTTGCTTCTCATGTGAGCATCTTCGTCGGACGTGGCCGCTCCTGTCAAGCGCTTACTCGCGCTCCCGTCTCCGGATCGAGGACCATCAGCTTCCCGCCACACGCTTCCTCGACGTGCCGGCTCATCGGCACCACACGAAACCATTCCGCGTACTGATCGAGGACCGCCTCCGCCAGCGCCAGTTTCTTCGCCGCCGGCACATTCATCGCCGGGAAGAAGCTCAACTCCGGCACGTCCTCCGCGCCGAGGAAATCGAGCGGATGCAGCAGCAGGGACGGGACAATGTCGCTCGCCCGGCATAGCCGCAGCGCCGCGCGGAAGTAGGCCAGCGCCAGACCGGGAACGAAACGACCGAGATAGAGGATATAGCTGAGATGAAAGGGGACGCGAAAGATCGGCATCGTCGTCACCGGCACCTCGGGCAGCAGCCGGCCCGGTGTCTTCCAGGCATAAGCGTTCAGCGGTCGAAAGCCTTCCTTGATGGTGCCGAACAGCACCTTGCGCTGCGCCTTCTGCTCGGCGGTCAGCTTCGCCGTCAGGAAATAGTACATCCGCGCGAGTGGGCCAAGGAACGTCGGAAACGTCGAGGCGTCATACTGATAGCCGCGCCGCGCCAGCACCCGCAGCACGGCCGCCGACAGGCTGAACCCGGGTCCGTGAAATCCCGCCGGCCTCACGCCGGTCGCATGCTCGATGGCGTCCTCGGCGCGGACAAGTTCCTGCTCGATCTCGGACTCGCTGTAGAGATGCAGCCAGGGTTCGTGCTTGAACGAGTGATTGCCGATCTCATGGCCTGCATTGGCGAGAGAGCGCAGGGCTTCGTGATTCTCGGGACGAGCGGCATCCTGGCCGACGATGAAGAAGGTGATGCGCAAGCCGCGCCGCTTCAGGATGTCCAGCACACGCGGCACGACCAGCGGCAGATAGGTGGGATAGGAGTCCCAGCCGGCGTCGCCGTGGGTCTTCATGTAGGACCACTTGTTGTCGAGGTCCAGCGACAGACTGGCGAGCGGTTTGTGGTTGTGCATCATCGTCCGCCTTCGACTTTCGTGGCGACACTCATCGCGGGTGTTCGCGGTTTCACCAGCAGCGGCAAGGCCCGTTCCGCCAGGGCCAGCGTCTCGTTGACATTCAGCGTACCGTTGACGATGTGGGCCGAGTTGACGATGTACAGCCCCGGTACCGATGTCGGCATCGGCGGCAGTTTCTCGGAATAACCGAGCGTCGCAATGGCCAGGACGTGCCGCACGCGCGAAACGCGAAACGCCAGCACGTCGGAGCGATTGAAGTGAGGATACATCTTCTCCAGCGCCGACAAGAACTGCTCCTCGATCGCCGCGTCACTCTGCTCGAAGTACGGATCGTCCGGCGTGACGTACTTGGGCAGATAGATCAGACAGTGTCCCGCCATCTCCTGCCGTTCGACCAGGGCGGTCGTCTCGATGACCGCCGTGAACGGAACCCATTTCTCCGTGATGTTCGTGACATAATAGCCGGCGAGCGGCTCCTTCAGCAGCAGCGAGGCGCAGACGATACCCTGATAGCGAATGCCGCGCAGCCGTTCGCGTTCCTCTGTCTTCAGCCCCGCGCAGAGCTTATCCGCTACCGGGGCCGGCGACGTGACCACGACGCCGTCGAAGCCCTCACGGCCGCCGTCCGCCGTGTCGATCCACGTCTGCTCGCCTTCGCGCTCGATACGGGCGACGCGCGTCCCCAGACGAAGAGTGACACCCTCCTGCCGCAGCTGCTCGCCGAAGCGTTCGAGGATGCGGGCATAGCCGCCGCGGACGTAACCGAACATCTCCTTCTTGAGTCCCGTTCGCCGGGCGGCATACATCCGGGCGATGATGGCCCAGATGAAGGCGGCCGAGGCATAGCGGTAGTTCTCACCCAGTTTGGCGCGCAACAACGGCAGCCAGATCTTCTCGAACGTCCCCCGACCCGACCAGCGCCGCAACCAGTCGGTGACAAGGACCTTCTCCAGTCGCTGCCAGCGTTTGATCTTCGAGGCATAGAAGATGGTGAAGCCGAGGCGCAACTTGTCGAGCAATCCAAGCGGCGGGAAGCGCAGAAACTCGAGCGTGTTCGACATCGAGTAGAGCTTGCCGTCAGTGTAGAACCCCGTCTTCGTCTCCTTCCAGACAAGGTCGTTCTCCAGGCCCAACTCGGCCAGGAGCGAGCGCAAATGAGTGTCGGAGAGGAGGGTGACGTGATAGTGACGGTCCCAGGTCACTTCGCCGAGTTGCCAGGCACTGGCGAGGCCGCCGAGTTCCTTCGCGGCTTCAAAGAGCGTGACATCGCGGCCCTGTTGTGCCAGGCGATGGGCGAGCATCATGCCGAGCATGCCGCCGCCGACGACCGCCCAGCGCTCTGCTGGCACCATGCTCTCTCCTTTGCTTGGGACCGTTGGCGAAATAACGGCTTGCCGCTTGCGGCTTAGCGGACCGCCCGCTAAGCCGCAAGCGGCAAGAAAGCGGGAAGTTATCTCGCAACCGTTGCTTGACCGCCATGAGAATCAGCGAGCCGGCAACTCGATCGCGACACCGCCGCGAATCGCATAGCCCAGGCCGCACGCCGGACAGGTCATGTCGGCGACGTCAGGCACCTTGCCGGCATCGAAGCGCAACGTCGGTTCGCCGCAACGGCAAACACAGCCAACGCGACGCGCTGGACTGCCGAGGACGAGAAAGAAATCCGGCACCGGCCGCGTCACGATCGACCCCATGCCGACCATCGCGAAGCGACCGATTGTCAGGTCGCTGCCGATTCTGCTGCCGGCGCCGATCGTGGCTCCCTCACGGACCAGCGTCGTCCGTGTGTGTTCGTCAGGCTCCGACGGACGCAGCTGCTTCAGGTCGGTCGTCGTCGCCCGCGGAAACCGATCGTTGGTGAAGATCGTTCCCGCCGAGATCATCACCCCATCCTCGATCGTGACGCCGGCGCAGATGTAAACAAAGGCGTTGATCTTCACCCGATGGCCAATGACGACATCGTAGGCGATATAGCTTTTCTCGCCGACGATGCACTGCTCGCCCAGGCGCGCACCGTGCCGGATGTGGACATTGTCCCATACAGCGGTGCCGTCGCCGAGGATGACATCGTTCTCGATGATGGCCGTGGGATGAATGCGCACGCTCATGCCGGCTGTTCCGCGGGTTGACGGCGAGTCTTCGAGACGGCGGTCCAGTGCGAATGGCCCATCGAGCGATAGGCGGCCTTGACCACCGCGACCGAGGCCAGGGCGTCTTCGGAGGTAATCAGCAGTTGCTCCTCGCTGCGGATGGCGCGAGCGAAGTTGGTCAACTGGCTGCGGAACGCTTGCACCTTGTCGTAGCCCTTGCCGAACACCGTCCAGGCGGCATCGCTGTGCAGGCGATACTTCGATTCCTTCCAGCCGACCTGCAAGGTGCCGGCCGAGCCGTGAATCGTCAGGTAGGCGTCCTGCTCCTTGTTGATGCTCCACGACAGGTCGATGCTGCCCAGCACGCCGCCATCACTGCGGACGTAGATGCGGACCGTGTCTTCGACCGGCAGCTGCTGCACCCGTTTGCCCTCGACGGCCTGGACGTCGGCGAGGGGACCGAGGAAGTAGCGCATCAGATCGACGGAGTGAGTGCCGTTGTCCATCAGGACGCCGCCGCCGCTGACGGCCGGATCGGCGTTCCATCGACCCTTCATATCGACCCGCGAGGCGAAGACGTTCTCGAACAGCACCACCTCGCCAAGGATGCCGCTCTGAACGATCGCGCGGGCCTTGATGACGTCGGTCACATAGCGGAATTTCGACGCCATCGTCAGCACGACGCCGGAAGCACGGGCGGTGCGAATCAGCGCTTTGGCGCTGGCGACCTCGGGACAGAAGGGCTTCTCGCACAGGACGTGCCTGCCCTGTTTCATCAGCACCGTGGCCAGCGCGCGATGGGTGACTGGCGGAGTGCAGAGGATGGCAGCCTCGACATCGGTGCGAGCGGCGAGCAACTCCTCGACAGAGGAGTAAGCGGGACAGCCGAGCGTCTCCCCCATCGAGCGCGCCGCGGCCGGATGGATATCGACGGCGGCGAGGGCCTTCACGTTGTCGCAACTGCCAAACGCCTGGGCATAGGTCTGAGCGATTCGTCCAGCGCCGACGAGGGCGCAACGCAGCGGTGGGGTCATGGTGCTTCTCTTTGTTTCAGCAGTTTCGTCCGCTAAGGACCGACGGCGAAATAACTTTCTGTCTTTCTTGCCGCTTGCGGCTTAGCGGACTGCCCGCTAAGCCGCAAGCGGCGGTCAACTCAATTGCGCGGCGGCTTCGCGCAGGCGGGCCGCGATGTAGTTCACATGGTCGCCGGTGTAGCATTCATTCCAGGGTAGCACGAGAACGCCTTCGAGGCCGGCAAAGGTGCCGGGGAATCGCGCGGCTGAGTAGTCCACCGCCTCGGGACGGGCCAGCGTGAACGGCCAGCGGCTCTTGCCGAACGTCCGCTGATCGCGGAACACGGCACACTGAAAAGCCGGCTTCTGGATGTAGCGCGGCGCCGAGGCGATGCCGCCCTCCTTGAGCAGTTTGCCCAGCGCCGGCGAGCCGCCCTTGATCGCCTTGCCATCGACGCGGACACAGTATTTCCACCAGGTGTGTTCCGCTTGCTCATCCACCCACGGAGTCTCGATGCCGGGCAGTCCTTCGAGCAACTCCGTCAGCTGCTGGGCCAGTTCCTGCCGCCGCCGAACGACGTCTTCGAGCTTCGGCAACTGGGCGACGGCGACTGCCCCTTGCAGCTCGGTCATGCGATAGTTCAGGGCGCAGAAGTAATGGTCCGGCTGCGGGTCGCCGTAGCCCCAGGCCTTGTTGATGAACAAGTACATCCGCCGCGCCAGGGCCGCATCGTTCGTGACGACCAGACCGCCCTCGCCGGTGGTGATGTGCTTGCCCTGCTGCAAGGAGAAGCAGCCGATGGTCCCGAACGTCCCGACGAGCCGGTCGTCGTATCGAGCCAGGAACGACTGCGAACAGTCCTCGATGACAGGCAAGCCATGACTGCGGGCCAGGGCCATGATGTCGGCCATGCCGCAGGGATTGCCGAACAGATGCGTGACGACGACCGCCCTGGTCCGTTCGCTGAGCCGGGCCTCGATCGTCTCGGCGGTCAGATTATAGGTGCGCGGATCGACGTCCGCAAACACGGGAATTAGCCCCTGATAGAGCAGCGGCGTCAGGGCGCCCATGTCGGTGATCCCGGTCGTGATGACCTCGTCCCCTGGCTCCAGGTCGAGCGCGGCGAAGGCGGTGTGCAGCGCTGCCGTCCCGGAGGAGCAAGCGTGACAGTGCGGCACTTCCAGCAGTTCCGCGAAGCCCGTTTCGAGCCGCTTGACCATCTGGCCCCTGGTGCTGGTCAGCGTGCCGCTGCGGATCGCTTCCACAAGGGCGTCGATCTCCTCGTCGCCAAGGGTGCGGCCGGTCGAGTCCTGATCGGAGGGCAGCGGCAGAATCGCGGGCAGGACGGCAGGGTTGCTCATGCGTGTGTCTCTTCGGTCGGTTGAGGATCAGGTTGGGCCACAACAGGCTTGCAGCTGCCGCGCAGCCGAAGCCAGAGCAATCGCGTCATCAGCCGCAGATGGCCGAAGATGGTGCGGACCGTCTTCATTTTCGAGCGGCCGAGCATGCGAACTTCGAGGACGGCCGGCATCTCGGCGACGCGCGCGCCGCTCAGGATCAGCTTGCCCAGCAGTTCCGCGACGCCGAGGAAGCCTGTCTCCTTGACGTCGAGCTGCAGCACCTTGCTCTTGCGGTAGAGGCGGAAACACGAAGTGTAAGTGTAGAGCTTCTGCGGCAACACCCGGCGATAGAGCCAGGACGAACCCTTGGACAGGAACAGCCGCCAGCCCGGCACATTGCGAACCTGGCCGAGCGGGTGATAGGGCGAGGCGGTGACGACATCGACATCGTCGGTCAGCATCTGCACCAGGCGATCGATCTCGTGCGGATCATAAGTGCAGTCGCAATCGATGGAGCAGACCAACTCGGTCGGAGCATTGCGAATGCCGGTGAGGATGGCGGCCGTGACCCCGCGATTCGTCTCATGATGAATAATCTTGCACCCGGGCCAGTCGCCGAAAATGCGATGCAGCGACTCGGGAGTGCCGTCCTTGCTGCCATCGTTGACGAAGACGAAGTTCAAGTCGTATTTGGTCCCCAGGCGATCGCGGACACTCTTGAGTGTGTTCGCCAGGTAGGGCAGGATCAGTTCCTCGTTGTAGCAGGGGATGACGACGCTGAGAGGCGTCCGGTCTCCCCACGCCGGGTTTTCCCGCCCGAGTTCCGGCCGCCCGAGTTCCGGTCGTCCGGGTTCCGCCCGCCCGAGTTCCGCCCGCCCGAGTTCCGCCCCGCGCCCCGGGGTGCGCGGCCCGACCGCCGGGGTGCCGCGGGGGCCGGGCGCCGGCCGTACATTGGAGAAGACGCAGACTCACGCATAAAAGTTCGCGAAT
>JBBSDR010000338.1:0-6846 GCA_038240465.1 Gemmatales bacterium | reverse complement strand
TGTCGTTAGGTTGGCCTCGACGCGATTCGCAAGCTAGAGTTCATCCGGGATGGAAACCTCCCCGCGGCCCGACCTGGAAGTCTGGTCTCCTCCAACTCTCTGCCCGCGCGAGGTGTCCTGTGAATCCGGACAAGGTCAGCGCTCATTTGCTGGTCGATCACTATGGCAACTTCCATCTGACGGAAGCCATTCGGCCATCGCTCGATCTTCAGGTCGTTCCGCGTCAGGGTTATCGCCGTGACACCTTTCGCGACCCGAAGAGCAAACTCGAAGTCCCCGTCCTGGCCGCGGCGGTTTCCGCGGAGCAACTCTTCGACGTTTTCCTCGAACTGCTCGAGCCGCTTGGCGAACTGGTTGATGTCGTTCTGGAAACCAGTCACGACGCCGACGACGGCGCCCATCACGATCTGGTGCGCGAGCAGATCGAGAGTACCGTCCTGCGCAGCCATCTGTACGACTTTGAGGACCTGTTGCTCAACGATGGCTGCACTGGGCTGGCGGTCATCTCGACCGAACGGCCGATGGAAGTGCAATTCGACGAACACAAGCTGCTCGTCGTCTACGCCCGCGATCTGAAGCCGTTCGAGGACATCCTGAGGCAAGCAGGGGTCCAGCGCGACGACACGATGAAGCTGATCACCGAGGGCGAACACCTGCACAGCACGGACGACCGCTTCACCGACCAGTTCGACCAGTTTTGTTATCGTCTGAGCATCGCCGAGCCGGCTGATCTCGTGAGTGACTGGTAACTCTAAAGACCGATGGCGAAATAACTTCCCTCTTTCTTGCCGCTTGCGGCTTAGCGGACTGCCCGTTAGCGGGCGTTATTCCCCCGGCAAGAAAGGGCATCACTCTCGCCGCCGCCCGGCTTGTCCGGGCGGAGCGCTGTTTGGCAACCAGAGAGTGGCGGCGACAGAGCTTCGGTGATTCACTTTCATGCCGGGGTAATAGCGGGCGGTCCGCGAAGCCGCAAGCGGCAAGACACAGCGAAGTTCTTTCGCCGTCGGTCCTTATCCAGTATCTTGCCCGCATGGGCGGCCGGTCATCGAGACAAAAACTCAACGGCTGGGCGGACCGTGTTCGTGCAAGAGAGAAGCGGTTCTGCTCGTGTCGATTCAAGGAACGTGCTTGCGCGAGAGGGAACGCCATCAAGCCTTCCGCGGAGTGTTTCTTCAGGGGATGCCAATCCAGGGTACGCCAACTTCGGCGGCGTACCCTGCGCACAAACACAAGCGCTTGACAGGATTGGCTCTTGCGTCATGCCATTTTCACGGTACGCCACGCGCGAGCACGCCTTGCCGCACTCTCCCTCAAAACGGCGCACCTCACACCGGCGCGCACGAGACAAAAACAGGCCACCTTCGCCCCTTTTGCCTGAACTCGGATTGATGCATGTGACTCGAGGGGTCGGAAATGGCTCTTTTCCGATCAACGACCAACTTTCGGAAGGATCGCGCTAATCGCCTTCAAGAGCGAAGAGGCAGACGTAATCGGCGATGCTACCGGCCCAGATGCGGCCCGAAGAATGGGTGGTGATCCGCTCAGGAGTCAAGGCGATCCAGGCAACGGCATGGCCCGTTTTGCCGTCCTGGATGACGGTTTCGAGCGGTTCGCGGACGGCTCGCCAGGGGAAATCGACTCCCCTCGCTGCCGCAAAGGGATCGGTGTCGCCCTCGATGACTTCCAGGCACTCGCCCGTCTCCGCGTCCCACAGACGCACGGTCTCGTCACGCGACCCCGAGGCCAGCCGCTTGCCGTCGGCGCTGAACGACACGCTCCGCACAGTGTCCGTGTGTCCTTCGAGCCGGCGCAGTTCCAGGCCCGTCTCCGCGTCCCACAGACGCACCGTCTTGTCATACGACCCCGAGGCCAGACGCTTGCCATCGCCGCTGAACGACACGCTCGTCACCGATTCCGTGTGTCCTTCGAGCCGGCGCAGTTCCAGGCCCGTCTCCGCGTCCCACAGACGCACCGTGTGGTCATACGACCCCGAGGCCAGACGCTTGCCGTCCGGCGACACGGCGACGCTGGTCACCCCTCCTTCGTGTCCGGCCAGGATCATTCGCAGGGCGGTGCCGAGATGATGGCTCGGCGGCCGCAGCAGTCGCAGCCAGCGGAACCCCGGCGCCGCGTTCTTGCACTTGCGCCACCGCTCCAGCAGTTCCGATAGCCTTGGCCCCGGTGTGTCCCACGGAGGCGTCCTCTTGTCCGGCGCCTGGCAATAGTATTTTGCCGCCTGGGGGCAGTCATACCACCAGCAGCGGTTCCACAGCGTCTGAAACAGCGCCAGGGGATGACGCCCCAGGAAAGCCAGGTCCAGCCCCAGCGCCTCGTGCAGCAATCCCAGCCGCCGATGCCAGGAGTGTTCCCCCGGCAGCGCCTTCACCGCCGCGCCGAAGTCGCCGGCCAGGTCGAAGACCAGTCCGGTCTCTGCTTTCGTCTCCAGATAGGACAGGTCCGTCAGGAGGGCCGCCAGGTCGTCCCAGCGCTGCGTCTCGATCAGATGCGCCGGCAGATGGCGCAGCGCGTAACCGTCCATTTTGCGCGGCCCGCGCTGATACTCGCTCCAGCACCAGTTTGCCAGCCGTTCGCGGCCCTCGACCGGGTCGGCATACCAGGTCGTATCGCGGCGGGTCTCGTCATCGGTCAGCCAGTCCGTCAGCGACTTGTGATAGACCGCGTACACGTCCTCGCAACCCTGTTGCGGGCGACGGACGACAAATTGCGACACACTCCGCAACAGGGCCGGCAGTTCGCGGACCATGTGCAGCCCCGTCACCGCCGACAGTTGCTTCTCCGTCAACGGCTGCCGCGCCGCGATCATCACTTGCCAGAGCCGGCGCACTGGTTCATAGACCATTTCATCCGCGAAACGACGCTCGAAGAAGCGCAGGTAGATGCCCGCCAACCCGGCTGGCAACCGCTCCAGATAGGCCCGCGGATCGTCCTCGCCCGCCAGCCCGGCCAGCGCCTGCTGAACCCAGAGGAAGTTGCCTGCGGCTTTCTGCGTCAGCAGGCGCACGCCCTCTCCTGGCGTCAGGCCGCGCACCGGCTCCGCGCGCAGACGTTCCTCGACGTAACGGCGAACGTCGTCCTGATTGGGTACGTCTTGTGCCTCCAGGGGCCAGGGGCGAAGCCCGCGCAGCTTTTGCAATACGGCCGGCTCACGCCGCGTCGTCGCCACGATGCGCAGCCAGCCCGGCAACTGTTCCAGCCGGGCCGCCAGCATCTCGACTACGTTGACTCCCCGCGTCGCGCCCGCCAGCGCCTCGTCCAGCGCGTCGATGACCAGATAGCAGACGCCCTGCGGCGGAGCAGGCAGACGCGACAGGGGCGTCAGCAGACCGTGATCGTAGGCGTGGACCGGATTGGTCATGCAACTGCTTTCGCTGATCGCGTCTGCGATGGCCGGCTCATTCAGCAGCGCCGCGTAGCCCGGCAGACGCCGGGCCGCCTGGGCCGCCTGGGCCGCCAGCGCCCGCACCACCAACCCCGCCTGCAATGTGGCCTCATCGTCCCAGCGGCAGCAATGATGGGCGAGCACCTGCCCGCCCGGATTGCGGTGGACCAGTTCGGCGGCGATGGCCGACTTGCCGATGCCCGGATCGCCGACGAGCAGCAGCGATTTCTCCTGACGCTTCGTCCGCCAGTCGTCGATCTTCGCGAACAGCCATTCCCGGCCGACGAACCCCTGACGCTTCGACTCCAGATGGCTCGTGAAATCGAACGGCGAGGTCAAGATCGGCTTCTGCTCGCGTTCCTGAATCCAGCGCAGCACGGCAGGGCCAACGTCGAGCGACGCCGGATCGGCACGAAAGGAGCCGACGCCATGCTTCTTCTTCAGTTCCTCGCGCCAGCGTCCGATTTCCGGGTCCGTGTTTCGTTCGTCGAATGGCCAGTTCGTCTCGGCTTCATCGAGCACGAAGACCAGAACGTCGATGTCATGCTCGACGGCGTAGCGGTACTCCATCTGCGTGATGGAAATGCTTTCGCCGTCGGGGACGTAGCCTTTCCGAAAAGCGACGAGGAGGATGCAGAGGTCGCAATCCTTCATGCGCTCCTGGGAGAACTCTTTCGGCTCGCTGCTGGTGGCGGTCCAGTTCTCCATCGGATCGACATGCACTTTGCCGCCGCGCAGGGTGTCGATGACCCGCCGGCGATGTGCTTGCAGATCGATGAAGGTGGAGGAGACAAACGCTTTCAAGGTGGTCATGGGGCGTGATCCGGGAGGACAGGAGATTGTGTAGAGGATAGCACAACGTCCCCCGAACCGCCACAGGCGAGTCGCAGCAGTCTCGCCACCGAGAGGTCCGAGCGCGCCATAGTTTAACCGGTATCTTGCCCGCCCGACTCTCCAACCGCCTCGAACAGGGACTCACCATGCGATACGGTCTCGTCTTTCTGCTTCTGACAATGGCCGCGCCGCTGGGCGCGAAGGAAACTGTCCTCGTGGAAGACGGCAAAACTCGCTGTGCCATTTTCGTGCCGCCGCGTGTCTGGGATGATCCGGTCAAGAACCCGGAACCGCAAGCGAACTGGCGCACTCCCAGGGCCGAGGACCAGCGCCGCCGGCTGCGCGAGTCGGTCCGCGACCTGGCCGGCATCCTCGAACGCATCACCGGCGCCAAGATCGACATCGTCGCCGGTCCTCCGAAGATGGACAAACGCATCGCCATTCTGATCGGCGAATATGCCACGGAGAAATTTGCCGCTCCCGACAAGAAGTTTCCCTTTCAGCAGGGCATTCGCGTCGCCATCACGGACAACGCCGTCGGGCTGGCGGGCGAGTCGGACCTGGCCACCAGTTACGCCATCTACACTTTCCTGCACGACCTCGGGTGCCGCTGGTACTTCCCCAGCCCACTTGGCGAAGTGCTGCCGGCGGCGAAGACCCTCAAGGTGCTGCGGCGAAACGAGTCCTCGGGGCCGTACACGATCTATCGCGGCGTCTGGTATTGCGATAACGACTTCGCCCGCCGCAACCGCCTCGGTGGGGCCGAACTGGCGGCCGGCCATGCCCTCGAGTTCACCGTCCCGAAGGAACTGCGCAAGACCAATCCCGAGATCCGCGCCATCATCGGCGGCAAACCGCACGACCACCTCGTCAAGTGGACGCATCCGCTCGTCGCCGACGCCATTGCCAATGTCCATCTCGAGACACTCAAGAAGGAGCCACAGACGTTCTCCTTCTCGCTGTCTCCCGACGACGGCATGAGCTGGGATGAATCGGACGACAAAAAGTTCGATGCCGGCGACTTCGACCCGGCCTCCGGCGTCGTCTCCAAAACGGACCGCCTCATGGTGCTGGCCAGCCGGGTTGCGAACAAGGTGACCGCCAAGCACCCGGACGTTCTCTTCGGCATCCTCGCCTACGCCGACTATTTCCGCCCGCCGGTGCGCGAGAAGGTCCACCCGAGCGTCATCCCGGAACTGGCCCCGATCACCTATAGCCGGGCGCAGCCGATGAGCGACGACGGCGAGCCGAACAACAAGGCGCTGCGGTCCATTGTCGAGGGCTGGGCCAGGGTGTCGCCGCGGACGTCCTACTACTTCTACGGCTGGTTCCTCGCCGAACTGTCGGGGCCGAACCCGATGATTGCCAAGTGGGGCCACGACATCCCCTACATCTACCAGAAAGGCAACTGTCGCTTCTGGCAGCCGGAGACAATCACCAACTTCGAGAGCAGCATGCACGCCCATCACCTGGGCATCCGCCTCGCCTGGGACCCCAGCCAGAAGCCCGCCGACATCATCGCCGAATTGCACCAGAAACTCTACGGCTCGGCCGCGAAGGAGATGGCGGCTTACTGGCAGTTCATCGACGACGTCTGGGTCAAGACGCCGGAATACGCCGGCTGCGGCTTCGGCCATCTGCGCCGCTGGAACCGGGCCAACATGACCAGGGCGCGCATGCTTCTGGACGCCGGCGTCAAGGCCGCCAGGACAGACGTCGAGAAGCAGCGCGTTGAAATGGCGAGCGAGTCCCTGTCGCTGTTCGACGACTTCATGAACCTGCGCGAGGACCTGGCCGCCGGCCGCCATGCGGGGCTGGACCAGCGCGCCAGGGCGTATGTCGAGCGGCTGCTCAAGGTCGGAGCAAAGTATGAGAAGCAGTACGCCTTCGGCCACGGGCTGAACTGGGCCAATGGCCGCAACATCAACAACAGCTACTTCCACGCCTTCTACAAGGCGACGTATGACGATGCTGCCCGTGTGAGTCGCGACTACCAGGTCGTGGTTCCGGCGCTTCGCAATTTCCGCTTCCTCGCCGACGAGAAGAAGCAGGGCGAGAAGGCGGGCTGGGCGCTGCCGGCTTTCGACGACGCGAAGTGGCGCTCGACCGACGTCAGCATCGATACCTGGTCGGCCCTCAACCTGCACAACTACATGGGTTCGGCGTGGTATCGCGCCAAACTGACGCTGCCGGCGTTGCCCAAAGGGAAGAAGGTCTACCTCTGGCTGGGCGCGACGGACGGGCGCGTGAAAGTATTCGTCAATGGCAAGCATGTCCCGTACGTCGATCCAAAGGCTGGCAAGCCGGACGACTTCACCGGCTTCTGTCAGCCGGTGTCGATTGACATCACGTCAGCCCTGGACGCCGGCCGCGCGACGCAGCAACTGAGCCTGATGTGTACGCGCGAGTTCCTCAACGAACTGGGGACGGGCGGGCTGCTGGCGCCTGTTGTCGTCTACCGCGAGAAGGATTAAAAGGGGTCTCCGCGACTCTTGCTGACTGCAGGGGCCAAGTGTCCAGAACCTGCCGCTTGCGGCTTAGGACCGAGGGCGAAATAACTTCCCTCTTTCTTGCCGCTTGCGGCTTAGCGGATCGCCCGCTAACGCCCGCTA
>JBBSDR010000337.1:0-6857 GCA_038240465.1 Gemmatales bacterium | reverse complement strand
CTCGTTCACATGAAATGAGTGAAAGTTCAAAGAGCCGTTCGCTCATGCTGACATCCGCAACTGACGGCGAAAGTCTCATCACGGCCCGGATTGTCGTCGCTGCGGATGGACTGGCTGGAGCGTCTCTCGCTCGGGAACCGGGACATCGCATCCGCGCCCGGCGGCATTCGCGCATCGGAGCCGGCGCTGTCGCTCTTGACGGTCCGAACTGGTTCCAGCCCGGCACGATCTACATGGCCTGTGGCGCGGGCGGCTACGTCGGCGCCGTGCGGCTCGAAGATGGGCGGCTCGATTTCGCGGCTGCACTTGATCCCGAACACGTTCGCCGCCGTGGAGGTCCAGCCCGAGCGGCTGCGGCCATCCTCGCCGAACGAGGCTGGCCTGGAGTCGCGGAGGTAGCGACGCTTGCCTGGCGCGGCACCCCTCTGCTGAGCCGGCAAGCGGCGGCGCCGGCGGGCGAGCGCTACTTTGTCGCCGGCGATGCGGCGGGCTATGTCGAGCCGTTCACGGGCGAGGGCATGGCCTGGGCGCTCGCCTCGGCCGTGGCCCTGGCGCCTTTGGCCGTCCGGGCCGTCCAGCGCTGGAAACCGGCACTGATCCACGAGTGGCGCGGCCAGTTGCATGGCCTGCTTTCACGGCGGCGGCTCCTCTGTCGCATGCTGACTTTGTGTCTGCGTTCGCCGTTTCTATCCTCGGTCCTGGTTCGTTTGTTGCGTCTGGCTCCATTCCTGGCCCGGCCGTTCCTGGCCGGCTTGAATCGGCCCATCCATCCACGACTTCGCTCCCCACTCGCCCCGGCGGCCCTGACATCATGACACTCGAGATCCTTGGCATCGGCACTGCTGTCCCCGAAACCATCATCACACAGAATGAGGCACTCGGACTGGCGCGCGTCCTGTGCTGCCGTACCAGCGAGCAGATGACCTGGGTGCCGTTGATGTACACGCAGACCGGCATCCGCACCCGCCACCTCACCTTGCCGCGTGACTTGATCGACGACGTCTTGCAGGACACACGTCATTCCGGCTCGGTCTATCTGCCCACGGGAAGCATCGACGATCAGGGGCCGACGACCGCTCAGCGAATGGCGATCTATGCCGAGGAAGCCGGTCCTCTCGCCCTACGCGCTGCCGCCTCCGCGCTCGAAGAATCCGGCGTCGATCCCGGGCGCGTGACGCACCTGGTGACCGTATCCTGCACCGGCTTTGTCGCTCCGGGAGTCGATCTCGCTCTCATTCGTGGTCTGGGTCTGCCCGCGACGGTGCAGCGAACCCATGTCGGTTTCATGGGCTGTCATGGAGCGCTGAACGGCCTGCGCGTCGCGTCTGCCTTCACCGGCGCGGACCCCAAAGCGGTGGTGCTGCTCTGTGCCGTGGAATTGAGTTCGCTGCACTATCACTATGGCTGGGACCCGCAGCGCATCGTCGCCAACGCTCTGTTCGCGGATGGTGCCGCGGCGGTTGTCGGCGTCGCTCCGCAGCATCCTGCTTCGTCAGCGTGGCGTCTGGCCGCTTCGGGTTCCTGCCTGGTTCCTGATACAGCGGACGCGATGGCGTGGACGGTGGGCGATCATGGTTTCGAGATGCGGCTCTCGAAGCAGGTGCCGAAGATCATCGCCCGCGAGATCGGACCCTGGCTCGGCTCTTGGTTGAAGGCGCATGGGGTCGCGCTGGCGGATGTCCGGAGCTGGGCCATCCACCCGGGGGGGCCGAAGATCCTGGAAGCGGTCGAGGAAGGAATCGGACTGGGACGGGAATCGACGGAAGATGCGCGTGCCGTCTTCGCGGAATACGGCAACATGTCGTCGCCGACGGTGCTGTTCATCGTGGATCGTTTGCGAAGACGGAGCGCGCCGCGGCCGTGTGTGGCCCTGGGATTCGGCCCCGGTCTGGCAGCAGAAGCAGCCCTGTTGCTCTGAAGAGTTTGACCGCGAATCACACGAATCTGACGAATGGTAGAACAGAAATAAGAGAAGACAGATGAGAGGAACCCTTTCCCTTTCATCTGTCTTCTCTTATTCGTTTGATTCGTCTGATTCGTGGTCAAACTCTTCTCAGCCGAGAAGCAGGCTCGGTTCCCAGCCGACGCGCTCGGCGGAAGCGCGGAGCTTCTCGAGGGCGCGATTCTGGATCTGGCGTACACGTTCCTTACTGATCCGCAGCAGATGGCCGATCTGGCGCAGGCTGTGAGTGCCGTTGCCGGTCAGGCCGAAACGCAGATCGAGGACCTTGCGCTCTCGCGGCCGCAGGTTCTCCATCAGGAACTGAATCGCTTCTTGACGCTCCGAGTTGGTCCGCTGCGTCGTCGATTCGTTGTCCGGCATCGCCTCGGTGAGCTTGAAATCGCTGTCGTCGTCGAGGACGGCATTGAGCGACACCGGCGTGCGCGTGGCGGTCTGCAGGTGGGTCAAGTGTTCGAGGCTGCTGCCAGTCCGCGAGGCGAGTTCCTGCGGGCTGGGCAGGTGCTTGCCGCCGTGGGCGAGGGCTTCGGACTCCTGCTGGAGCAGACCGAGTTCCTGCAAGTGATGCGGCGACAGGCTGACCAGATGGCTCTGGCGGGCGACGGCGATCTGCAGCGTCTGGCGAATCCACCAGGTCGCGTAGGTGGCCAGCCGGGTGCCGTGACTGACGTCAAAGCGATCGATGGCCTGCATCAGACCGCAGACCGCTTCTTGCAGCAGGTCGGCGTAACTCAGGGCGTGATGCCGGAATCGCTTGGCGACATGGGCGGCGAGACGGATGTTCGCCGAGGCCAGCCGATGCTTCAGGTGAACGTAACGATCGTGGAGCCGGCGCAGGGGGGCCACGGTGCGCGCCTCATCGCCGCAGTGTTCGCGGATGAACTGGGCCATGGGCCACGGTTCCAGCGGAGGCCGATGCGACCGCAAGCGCGGGAAACTGCGAATCAAGACCCGAACCAGTTCGCTCTTGCACTCCCAGAAACCCGAGAGCAGTTCTCGTTCCTCTTCCGGCGTCAGCAGATCGGAAGAGAAAATGGTGGTTGGTGCAAGCGAAACAGTCTCCTCTTGCGCGGGCAGGCGTTTGTGACGTCGTGGCTTCATGGCCGCTGTCCTCTATCTTCGTTGTTGTTACTTCCACGCAGCGACGGCGAACTCTGCTCCTCCGGGGTCGGGCAGGAGGAATGTCACCGGATTTCAAGGTCCCTTCCAGGGCGAACATCGTTCTGGCATGAACCCGAATACCGGCAAACGGTTGTGGGGGGCTTTCCGGGAGTTGGGAGATTATCTACAACAGCAAAAGCCTGTATGGGATTACAGGCTTTGTGATGAACTCTTCGCCGTACTTTTCGCGATCTTTCTTACTTCTGTAGTGTCCCGTTTCTTCGCCACAACCTCGATTATTGTAAAGTACGGATTCCGTCATATCAAGAGTTATTATCGAAAAGTTCGACTTCCTCCCAACCCCTTCCTGAACATAGACATAAAGTCAGGGGCGCGGGCTATTGAGGCGACTTGAGATTCAGGAAGGGATTCCGGGGAAGTGCGACCAGGCGATAGATTGAGGCAGAAAGGCGGCAGCGAGGGGCCGCTCGCGAGTCAGCGCAGGCGCTGACTCGCGAAAGGCGATCGGATCAACCGAACGCGCCCTGAATGTAGCGGCGCGTCAGTTCGTTCGCCGCGCCGTTGAAGATTTTTTCCGTCTTGTCGTACTCCACCAGGTAGCCGGTCCGGCCGCCCTTGGTCGTATCGACGTACATGAAACCGGTCATGTCCGCGACACGATGGGCCTGCTGCAGGTTGTGCGTCACGATGACGATCGTGAATCGCTGCTTCAGTTCTTTCATCAGTTCTTCGATCTTGCCCGTCGCGATGGGATCGAGGGCCGAGCAAGGCTCATCCATCAGCAGCACTTCCGGCTCGGTCGCGATGGCGCGGGCGATGCACAAACGCTGCTGCTGCCCGCCCGACAGGGCCAGACCGCTCTGGCTCAGCTTGTCCTTCACCTCATCCCACAGGGCCGCCGAACGCAGCGCCTTCTCGACGCGCTCGTTGAGGTCCTTGCGGATGCCATTGAGCCGGGGACCGAAGGCGACGTTGTTGTAGATCGACATCGCGAAGGGGTTCGGCTGCTGGAACACCATGCCGATGTGGCGGCGGACCGCGACCGGATCGACCTTGTGGTCGTAGACGTTCTTACCGCGGAAGTTGACCTGTCCCTCCATGCGGAAACCGCGCACGAGATCGTTCATGCGGTTGATGCAGCGCAGGGCGCTCGACTTGCCGCAGCCCGATGGCCCGATGAAGGCGGTGATCGTCTTGGCCCGGATTGGGACCTCGGTGTCGCGCACCGCCAGGAAGTTGCCATAGTACATCTTGCCGATTTTGGCATGGACCACGAGATCGTCGTGAGTCGCATGGCCGTTGGTTGCGTGATTCACCATGAGATGCTCCTCAGCGTTGATTGTGTTTGGAGCCGCGCATCAGCCATTGCGCGAGCAGGTTGATGGTCAGCACGATGGCCACCAGCACCAGCGAGGCGGTCCAGGCGAGCTGGCGCATCGTCGGGGATTGATGGTTCGATGAGTTGTAGATGAAGACTGACAGCGAGGCGATCGGTTCGTCGATGTCGCCCTCGAACCACTGCATGGCGAACTTGGCGGTGAACAGCAGAGGGGCCGTCTCGCCACACGCCCGGGCCACGGCCAGCATGACGCCGGTCAAGACGCCGGGCAGGGCAGTCGGCAGAACGATTTTGAGGGCGACCTGAGTCTGAGTGCAGCCCAGGCCAACGGCTGCTTCGCGCATCTTGCGTGGGACCTGCTTGAATGCCTCCTCGGCCGTCAGGATGACAATGGGCAGCATCAGCACGGCCAGGGCGACGCCGCCGGCCAGGGCGGAGTATTGCGGCGGCGTGCGCGACAGGACCACAAGCGCATAAGCGAAGACGCCTGCCAGGATCGACGGCAATCCGGTCATCACTTTCGAGGCAAACCGGATGACGCTGGCCGACCGGTTCATCTCGCCGAATTCCGACAGGTACAGGCCGACGAGTATCCCGAAGGGGACGCTGATGGCGGCAGCGATACCGACCGTGACCAGCGTGCCGACGATGGCGTTGCCAAAGCCGGCGCCGACCGGCGGCGGCAGGCTGGTCAGCACGTCCAGGTTGAAGGACCCCAGACCCTGCTTGATCAGCATGAACAGGACCGAGAACAGCGGCGCCATGGCCAGCAGGGCCGCGATCGAACACAGGAACGTCATGGCGCCGGAGAAAAACGCTCGCCAGGAGGTCAGCGAGCGGTCCAGCTTGGGAGGCGGGCGCTCGGTCATGGGTTTGATTTCCTGAATGTCGGTGAGCATGTCAGCGCAGCCCCTTGAGCTTGTTCGACGCCCGCCAGATGACGAACGAGCCGAGCATGTTGACGACCAGCGTGATGACCATGAGCACGATGGCGGCGAACATCAGGGCCGAGATCTGCGGCTTGTCGGTGAGGGCCTCGGGGAAATTGTTCGCCAGCAGCGCCGCCAGAGTATTGCCCGGCGCCAGGATGTTCCAGTTGACCGTATTTCTCCCTCCCATGAGCATGGCCAGGGCCATCGTCTCGCCCAGCGCCCGGCCAAAGGCCAGCATGACCGCGCCAAAGATACCGGCCGAGGCGGTCGGCAAGGTAATCTTGAAGATTGTCTCCCAGCGCGTCGCCCCCAGGCCGATCGCTCCTTCGCGCAATTTCGGCGGCACGTTGGAAATGGCGTCCCGCGCCAGGGCAGTGATGGTCGGCAGCACCATGATCGCCAGCACGAGCGACGCCGACAGGATGGCTGTGCTGCCGTTGAAGGAATTGCTCCAGCTCGAATTGACGGCCAGGAGTTCCTGAAGCATCGGGCTGAGGACGAAGATACCCCAGAGTCCATAGATGACGCTCGGAATGGCCGCCAGCAGTTCGACGACGTTCTTGAGAATGGCCCGCAAAGTCGGCGGCAGGAAGTCCTCGGTGATGAAGATGGCCACGGCCACCCCCAGCACGGTTGCAATCACCAGGGCGATGAGAGAGCTGTAGATCGTGCCAAAAATCGGACCCAGGATGCCGTACTTCTCGCGCGGGGGGTTCCAGTCCTGCGAGGTCAGCATCCCCGGGCCGTGGGCCTGGAAGGCCGGCAGCGCCTGCGAGCCAATCTCCAGGACGATCGCCAGCAACAGCACCACGCTGCCCCAGGCCAGGAGCCAGGTCAAGCCGCGAAAGCCCCTGTCGAAGAGGCGCTCGAAGCTCGTTGGCGCACGGGTCGCGGCATGAGACAGTATCGGCTCCGTGTTCGATTCGGCGGACATTCAACCTCGTCTCGAGGGCGACAGGGGCCTTGCTTCAGGGTTTGATACTCTCGACTGCTTTGAGGACCTTGTCGGTGACATTCTTCGGCAGCGGAATGTAACCCTTGGTCGGAGCGACTTTCTGGCCTTCTTCCGACAGACAGTACCGGAGGACGTCCTTGAGCTTCTCGACCTTCTTGGCATCGCCGTCGTCATACTTCTGCTTCACCAGCAGCCAGGTGTAGGTGACGATCGGGTAGGACTCATCGCCGGTCGGATCGGGGACGCTGACGCGCATGTCGTCGGTCATCGGCAGGCTGGCGAGGGCTGCCTGACCGCTCTTCTCGTCGGCCTTGACGTACTTGCCCTTCTTGTTCTCCAGCAACGCCGTCTCGACCTTGTTTTCCATCGCGAAGCCGTACTCGATATAGCCAATCGAGCCGTCGCTCTTGTCGAGTTGAGCGGTGATGCCGGCATTGCCCTTGGCCGCGGAAAAGTTCGAGTCGTCGCCCTCGGGCCATTTGACGGTCTTGCCCTCGCCCGGGTCCTTCTTGAACTCCGGACTGATGGTTGAGAGATGGTGCGTGAAGT
>JBBSDR010000336.1:0-6871 GCA_038240465.1 Gemmatales bacterium | reverse complement strand
TCCTTTACGCCCCAGGCCGCGAACACCGTTTGTTGAAAGTGAAGAGACAGGGCAAGAGCGCGAAACGACAGGCAAGACAAGGAAGAGAAGAACCACGCCGTCCGATACAATGCGCTGGCCCAGCAAGGAGCCGTTGATGCCCCGGAATGATTCCCTTCGCGTCGCCGTCCTCGGCGCTGGTCCCATCGGTCTGGAAGCCGCCCTCTATGCGTCCGCGCTCAAGCTGCCGGTCAAGGTCTACGAACGCGGTCAGATCGGCACTCACGTTCGTCAATGGGGACACGTCCGGCTGTTCAGTCCGTTCGGCATGAATCGCACCACGCTCGGCGTTGCGACCATCCGCCGGGAGAGTCCCCAGTACGAGTTCCCCGCCGACAGCGAGTGCATCACGGGACGCGAACATCTCAAGGCGTACCTCGAACCGCTGGCGGAATCCGCCGCGCTGATCGAGTGCCTTCACCTCGGCGAGGAGGTGGTGCAACTCGGACGGCGCGGCGCGCTCAAGACCGACACTCCCGGCGATCCGCGCCGCGTCCAACTGCCATTCCTGCTCCTGGTGCGCGATGCCAAGGGACAGGAACGTCTCGACGAGGCCGACGTCGTCCTCGACTGCACCGGCACCTATGGGCAGCATCGCTGGATGGGCGAGGGCGGCCTGCCTGTTCCGGGCGAGAAACAAGTCGCGTCGCTGACCACCTACGGTCTCGACGACGTTCTCGGCGAGAAACGGGCGCTTTACGCCGGCCGGAATGTCCTCGTCGTTGGCGGCGGTTACTCGGCCGCGACAACCGTGTGCAACCTCGCAACGCTGGCGGAAAAGGAGCCAGCGACATGGGTCTACTGGCTCGCGCGCTGCAACAACAGCCAGCCGATTCGCCGTGTGGTCAACGATCCACTCGTTGAGCGCGACCGTCTGGCGATGCGGGCGAACACGCTGGCCACACGCTCCGAGGGCAATGTCGAGTTTCACAATCAGATTGCGATCGAGGCGCTGGAGACGATGACCGGTGGGGTCCGCGTCCACTCCCGGAGCGGCGGCAAGAAGAAGACCTGGGAGGTAGAACGTATCATCGCTAACGTCGGCTACCTGCCGGATGACGGCCTGTTTCGCGAGTTGCAGGTGCATCAGTGTTACGCTACTCAGGGACCGATGGCCCTGGCTGCAGCGCTATTGAAGCAGGGCGGCGACTGTTTGAGCATCACCTCGCCGGGAGCGAGCGTACTCAAGACGACGGAGCCGAATTTCTTTGTCCTCGGGGCCAAGAGCTATGGACGCAACTCGCACTTTCTCTTGCGCACGGGCTTCGAGCAGGTGCGCGAGGTGTTCGCGCTGCTGATGGGCAAACCGGATCTCGATCTGTACAAGAGCCGCTAAGCCGCAAGCGGCGGGAAAAACGTCATGACAACCGCGCTCCCTCTTCTCGAACCATGTATCCCTAAAGTGCCGCTGGCGCATCTCGACGACCTGTGGTTTCAGGTCGCCGGTACACTCTGCAACCTGACCTGCTCGCACTGCTTCATCAGCTGCAGCCCGCACAATCACTCCTTTGGCTTCCTCGATCTCGCCACGGTCCGCCGGCATCTCGATGACTCCGTCGCGCTGGGCGTCAAGGAATACTATTTCACCGGCGGCGAGCCGTTCCTCAACACCGACATGGTCGCCATCCTCGAACTGACCTTGCGGTACGGTCCCGCGACCGTGCTGACCAACGCCACGGTCTTCAAGGAGGACTGGCTCACTCGACTGGAACGAGCCGAGGCATCGTCTCCGTACAGCCTTGAGTTCCGCGTCTCGCTCGACGGTTTCACGGCGGCGGAGAACGATCCGATCCGCGGTGAGGGCGTGTTCGAGCGAACGATGCGCGGCGTGCGCCAGCTGCTCGCTCATGGTTTCCTGCCGATCGTTACCGTGACGCGGACACGCGACGATCAGGACGAATTGCGCCTGGTCGAGGGCTTCCTGGCGATGCTGCGTTCGCAGGGTTACGAGCGGCCGCGGTTGAAATTGCTGCCGACGCTGCGTCTCGGCGCGGAGCAGGCCCGGCAGCGCGGCTATCGCGACGGCGAGCGTGTGACGCCGGAGATGATGGAGGGATTCGACCAGGGCCAGTTGATCTGTCATCACAGCCGAATCGTGACGGATCGCGGTGTTCTTGTCTGTCCGATCCTGCTCGAGTCGCCGGCGGCGCGGCTGGGGACCACGCTGGCGGAATCGCTCGGGCCGTTCGCCCTGTCGGAGCAGGCGTGCTATACCTGCTGGCAATACGGCAGCATTTGCGGCAACGCCTCGGCCGTGAAACGAGACGCATGAAGGGATCGCGGGACATGATCGATCCGGTTCGTCAGGAAATCCTCGCTCTGGCGCATACCGTCGTCGTCAAGGTCGGCACCAACGTGCTAACCGATGCCGACGGCGTTCTGTCGCGCGAGCGCTTGCAGGCCCTCTCCGATCAGCTGCAGCGCATCCGCGGCCGCGACAAACGCGTCGTCCTGGTCAGCTCGGGAGCCATCGGCGCCGGCGTCGGCCGCCTCGGTCTCGGCAAGCGTCCCGCCGACCTGCGTCATCTGCAAGCCTGTGCCGCCATTGGTCAAAGTCTGCTGATGCGCGCCTATGAGGAGTGCCTCGCCAAGTACGACACGCCGACGGCCCAGGTGTTATTGACCGCCAGCGACTTCGATAGCCGGGCGCGCTATCTCAACGTCCGCAACACCCTGCTGGCGCTATTCGAGTGGGGCTGTCTGCCGATCATCAACGAGAATGACACCGTCAGCGTGGCCGAGATCCGCTTCGGCGACAACGACCACCTCGCCGCCATGGTGACGAACCTCCTCCAGGCGCCGCTGCTCATCCTGCTGACCTCCGTCGATGGCCTCTACGCGGGCGATCCATCGGGTCAGCCGGCATCGAAACCGCTGGCGCTAGTGCCGCAAATCGACGCCTCCATCCTCGAGTTGGCCGGTTCGAGCAAGAGTTCGCTCGGCACCGGCGGCATGAGGAGCAAGCTGCGCGCCGCCCGCCTGGCGACGGCTTCCGGCGAGTCGGTGCTGATCGCCAACGGTAACACGCCGGGCATCCTCGACGCCATCTTCACGGGGGAGGATGTCGGCACGCTCTTTCTGCCGCATGGCGGGGCGCTGCCGGCGTGGAAGCGCTGGCTCGGTTTCACGGCCCGGCCCAAGGGGCGTCTTCACGTCGATAGCGGCGCCCGCCAGGCTGTCGAGAAGCAGGGCCGCTCGCTGCTGGCCATCGGCA
The DNA here is from genome assembly GCA_038240465.1 of Gemmatales bacterium. GTDB lineage: Bacteria > Planctomycetota > Planctomycetia > Gemmatales > Gemmataceae > JBBRIK01. The sequence continues at coordinate 3,618 of JBBSDR010000336.1, read as the reverse complement.
TCGTTCGCGTCAGCGGCAACTTTAGCAAGGGCGACATTGTCGCGGTCAGCGATCCCGACGGCGTCGAGTTCGCACGCGGCCTGACCAACTATTCCGCCGCCGATACGGAACGCATTCGCGGTCTGCGGACCGACCAGATCGGCGAGGTCCTCGGGACGCTTCCTTATGAAGAAGTCGTTCATCGTGACAATCTTGTGGTCGTCGTCTGAACTTTTTGAACATTTTTTCCCAGTGTTCGCTTGACAATCCAATTCTGACGAACGACGCTACTACTTCTGTGTTAATTTAGGTAGTTCAGTTGAACCGTATCGGGACGCAGATTGTATGCGCCTGACCGGATGTAGTAGACGTCTGCACACTATTTTGCTCCTCGTGTCAACATCAGGAGAAACCTCCGTGTCTCGCAAGCCCTCCGTTCGCGTCTGAAAGTCGAACAGCTTGAAGATCGGATCACTCCCGCGCCGGTATCTCTCGGCGGCGTCGTCATGAATTTCGAGACCCAAATCGATGAGTCTTACTGGTACTGGATCCCCTGAGTCTGAGAGCCAGACACCAGGGAACGCTGACTTCGTGAAAGTTTTCAAGTACGCAGAACGGCCGGGGTTGAACCCGGCCGTTCTCTTTCCCCTTCGATCCGGTTCGAGAAGCTGCTATCCTGAAAGAGATTGCTTCTCCTCCGGGGACGTGATCCGGTGTTAGAATCCCTTTGTCTTCTCGTCAGTTCTTATGAAAGCGTGGCTTCCCTCAAGGGCAGCGGGTGCGGGGCCGATGAAAAATGGACAGCCGAAAGGGACGCCCCCGTCGCCGGACTCCCCTCGAGCCGAGTTCGAGGCCCTCTATCAGCGCCATAGTCGCGAAGTTTGGGCCTTGGCCTATGCCCGCTGGATGAACGCGGATACAGCCATGGACATCACGCAGGAGGCATTCCTGCGCTTGTGGAAGCAGTATGAGACAGGCGAACAGATTCTCAATCCGCGTGCCTGGCTGCTGCGGGTGGCTCGCAACCTCGCGGAGGATTACGCCAAGAGCGCTTTCCGGCGCAACGGCACCCATCCACCGGCCACAATGAACGGCGTCCAGGCACACGACCTCCCGCCCCTTGAAAACCTGGAGCGCGAGGAGACGTTTGCCCTGCTGCGGTTGGTCCTTGACGAGTTGCCGAGGGGGGATAGGGAGATCCTGACCTTTCGCTATGCCCTGGATTACGAGACCGATGAGATTGCCGAACTGCTGTCCATCAACCCGACAGCGGTTCACATGCGTCTCAGTCGGGCGCGCCAGCGGCTGGCCGAGCTTCTCAAGGCACAAGGAGTGGTCAAACTGCCCTGAGCGCGGCCGACGTGTGGCGGTGATTGGTATTCGGATAGACGAAAACACACAGGAACAGACTCATGCGTTTTGTGGATCCTCCTTCGCTTGACTCTCCCGCGCGAGGGCGGTCGAGCGACGACCTTGATGGCCTTCTCTCCGCTTTCTTCCACACCGAGCTGCCGGCTTTCTGGCCTGGCGCTCCTGTCGGGGAAGAGGCGCCCGCAATCCTGACCCGGCCCGCGCGGTCCCTCTTTCGCAGCCGGCTGGCACTGGCCGCCTCGGTGGCTTTTCTCCTGGGCATCCCCTGGGTGATTTCCGATTCATTCAACTCCTTGACGTCGGACGTCTCTCCGGCCGTTTCGCTCGGCACCGGCTCCGCGGACCGGAGCATCAAGCTCCAGACCAGTTTGCAGCAGCAGCCCAACGGCGAAGTGATTCTTCGCATTGATGCTCGGGAAGTGATCGAGAATCAGGTCAAGGATATGCTCCCTTGACCGCGGCGCCGGCGATCGTTCAACTAGCCCGAAGAACCAGTGCGACAGGGTCTCTCCCCCTCGCTGGCGATTCGGGCTAGTTCAGCTTGAGGGCCTCTCCCATGGTTCATCGTCTTCCTCTCCTGATGCTGAGCCTGCTGCTCGCTGCTCCGCTCCGGGCCGTCGATGAGCCAGGCACGGGCGACGAAAAAGGACCGTACCTGGGCATCCTGTTCTGTCCGGTCCCCGAGGCCCTTCTGGATCACCTGCCCCAGTTGCCGCGCGACATCGGCGTCCTCGTCACCCACATCCTGCCCGATTCCCCGGCGGCCCAGGCCGGTCTGCGCAAACACGACGTCCTCTTGCACTTCAACAGCGAGAAAATCCGCGACGGCAATCACCTGGCCCGGCTGATCCAGGCCGGCAAGTCCGGACAGGCCGTTCGTTTGCTCCTGGTGCGCGGCGGCCGCGAACAGACGATCGAGGTGAAGATCGGCCTGGGACCGGTGTTGAAGATCGCTAAGGAAGACCCGAGTACGTCGCCCGGCACGGCCAAGTCCGGCGGTCCGGCGGCGGTGAGTGTGACGGCAGTGCCGATGGAGGGCAATCGGCTGAAGGTGACTTTCGAGTACGCCGATTCGGGCCGTCTTCGCTCGGTGACCTGTGCGGGAGATGCGGCCGAGATTGATCGCGAGATAGAGAAGTTGCCGCAGAAGGTGCAGAAACTGGCGAAGGCCGCCGTGCAACGTCTTCGCGAATTGAATCTACAGAAGAACGAGCCGTCTCGTCCTCGCGGAAGTTGATTGGCCGCTTGCGGCTTAGCGGGTTCGAGATGAACCCGCTAAGCCGCAAGCGGCCGACCCATCACGGTTTTCCCCGCAGCACAAGCAGCACTTGCAGCGTTCCCTTCCGGGCCGGCTTACGGCCGTCGAGGTAGCGCTTGACCTCGCCCGAGGTCGGGCGAACCGCGTTCGGGATGTAGGGCAGCACCACAGCCGTTTGCTCGGCGAGCGGCTTCTTCGGATCGACACTCAGCGGCCCCGTCGTCTTCACCTGGCGCGGATCGACGCCGAGAAGGGCCGTCAGCCGGCGGCGATGCTCTGCGCCCATCGGGATGAAAATCAGGTTCGGATCAGTCCCCGCGAACTGTCCGAAGGCCGGCTTCTTCTTGTCGCCCTTGGGGTCTTCCTGTCCCAGCGGCGCCAATAGACGAGCCAACTCCTCGGGCGTGACGTCCTCAAGGTAGACGCAGTAATTGGTCTTGAACTGAGGCTGCTTGAGACGCTCCTGAGCCGTGCGATCGACAATCACCTCGACACCCCCTGCCTGCAAGACACTCTGCAGCCGGGGAAAGGCATACGTCGCCTCACGGCAGAGGACTTCCAAATAGAAGGCGTCGTAATGGCCCAACTCCTGGGTCAGTAACTGGTGCGTCTTCTCCTGTCCGAGATCGCGCAGTTTGAGCAGGGTCGGCAGGGCCACTTCGGCGGAGCCTGGCTGGAAGACCTCCATGCTCGGCGCCGTGACAATCCCGTCCGGTTCAGGGGGATCGGGCTTCTTCTCCGGGGGATCGGGCTTCTGAGGATCGGGCTTCCTGTCCGGAATCTTGACGATCTCGGAAGGCGGGTCCTTCTTCTGGGGCGGCTGACTCGGGTTGTCGGGCTTCTTGACGATGTTTCCCTGTTCCGGATGCGGCGTTTTGTCTTCAGGGTGCTTGACGTCGTTGTCGCCCTTCCTGCGCTGCGCGGTGTGGCCCGGCCGCGAGTCCTCCGACAGGGCGGCGACGAGCAGGTAGGATGTCGCGCCGACAGCGATCAGGACAGCGGCAGCCGCG
>JBBSDR010000335.1:0-6884 GCA_038240465.1 Gemmatales bacterium | reverse complement strand
GGCGGCGGACTCGGATCGATCTTCTGCTTTACAATCGGCGGCTCCAATACCTGGTGGCTCTGAATCTGATCCCGGGCCATTTTTGCCACGAATACGCCGGCACGATGGAGTCCAGGTCGCCTTCATTTGTCAGGTCAACTCCGGTCTCCTACAGACTCTGACGATTGCTGCGTGTACTCCGGAATTCAGGAAGACTCCCTGATAGAATAGTCTCGAAGAATTCCTCCGCGAACCGTTAGGCTCGATCAGGGGTTGCCATGACGCATGTGAATCTGGACACGCAGCCGGAAGCTGTTCGGCAATTTGTGCTGGCGCTGTCTGTGTCCGCAGATGGAGTAGTGCTGGAATCAGCAGGCCGTCCGGTGGCGTGCGTGGTGCCTCCTCCCAAGGCAACGAATGGTGCCATCGTGCAGCAAGGGCCGTGGACGGAAGAGAACAACCAGCGCAGGGGAGAACTCATCGATCGGAAGTACGAACAAGGTCTCAGTCCATCCGAAGAAGCCGAGTTGGCCCTGCTGCAGGACGCCCTGCACCGCTACATCGACAAGGTCGCCCCCCTGCCGCTCGATGCGGCGCGGCGCCTCCATCAGGAGATTCTCCAGAAAGCCGCCGCGGCCCACGATGCCAACGAGTCATGACCGCACCCTTCATTTATCCTTCTGTTCTCCATGCACGGCGGCATGGTCCTCGAGGTTACGCGGACTATGAGAGTTACCGTCCGTGGCTGCGCGATGAGTTCGCCTTTCGCTGCGTCTATTGCCTTATCCGGGAAATGTGGGGGCCGTTCAAAGGCGTCTACGCACTCGACCATTTCCTCCCGGTTGCAGCTCGCCCGGACCTTGCTCGGGAGTACGACAATCTGCTGTATGTGTGCATGACGTGCAATCTGAGCAAAGGAAGTCTGGAAACACCGGATCCGCTCGCCGTCCTGCTCGATTCAGACGTGAAAGTGGCCGAGGATGGGACAATCAACACCGCAACGCCCCAAGCAGGAAAACTCATCGATCTTCGGGGACTCAACCACCCGCGATTGCGCGAATTCCGTGAATTATGGATCCGCATCGTTCGGCTGACAGCGACCCACGATCCTGCCCTTCTCCGGCAGCTCATGGGCTACCCGACGGATCTGCCTGGCCTGTCCGCGCTGCGGCCTCCGGAGGGCAATACTCGCCCTGATGGGATTACACGATCGCATCTCGCTCGCCGGCAGCGTGGCGAATTGCCCGACACCTACTGACTCTGCTCCCAACGATATCGAAGACGGCGCTGCCGATTTGTGAGGGTTTTCTTGTCGTGCCGCTGTATCTCGAAAGCCGCTACGTCAATCTCAAACGCTCTCCGTGCTGCCTTGCCACTCGCGAAGGGTTGCCTGCACCTGCTGCTGAACCTTGGCCCGCGCAAGCTGGCGGTCGCCGTGTTCGCACAGCAACTCGTCGTAATTCGTCCGTGTGTGCCGGATGTGGGCGAAGACTGGCACACGAAGACGCCTCTTCCTCTTCGCCGCCGCCCGACCTGGTGGCGGAATGTTTCCAAGTTGCCCTCTTTTCCGGGCATGTTGTAAAGTTGCCGCCACGAAGAGTGTCACCCTACTTTGAACCATACCGCTTTTTCCCAGTCCGGTCGCTTGACGGTGGCGGGAGCGGCGACTCTAATCTCCTTTACTATCCAGGGACTGCGCACTCGACCGGGACGGCAAGGAGAATGAGACCGTGTTCGCGGGCATGATCGACGAGACGCCGTACGACCTGCGCTGGCGGATGTTCGACATCCCCTGCCGAGTCCATCCGTTCTTCTGGCTCGTCGGGTTCATGCTCTCCTGGCACCTGATCCAATTCGGCCTGCCGCACGTCTTTCTCGGCGTCCTCGTTGTCTTTTTCTCGATCCTGATTCACGAACTGGGTCACGTTGTCGTCATTCGCTACTTCGGCTCGCACGCCCATCTCGTCCTCTGGGCCTGTGGCGGGCTGGCCATTCCCGAACGTGAGGCGCCGCGACGCTGGCAGCGAATCGCCGTCAGCGCGGCTGGCCCCGCCGCTCAGTTCCTGCTGTTTGGGGCCATTTTGCTCCTGATGCCCTTCTTGCCCCATTCCGGAGACCGCGACGCCCTCAGTCTGACTGCTCCCTACGTTCCCAATGGGTTACGCGGGCCTTACCACCCGCTTCTGGCCACGACGCTCGCCGAGTTGCTGCTAGTCAATCTCTTCTGGCCCATCCTCAACCTGCTGCCGATCTGGCCTCTCGACGGCGGACAAATCAGCCGGGAACTGTTTCAGTGGGGTTCGCGGCGCAACGGCACGCGCCTGGCGCTGCATCTGTCGATGGGCGTGGCGGGCCTGCTGGCGCTGTATGCGATCCTCGCCTACACGACCGGCCGCAGCCTGGGCGTGGAATGGTTGCCAACGGGACCGCAGAACGCCATCTTCTTCGCCGTCTTCGTCTTCATCGGCTATCAGGCCCTGCAACTCGAAAACGCCCGCGATCACTGGACGGATGATCGCTGGAATTGACCCGCCGGTGCCAATGTTCGCCGTAACTCCTCTCCGCCAAATCGTTTCCATATCTACATCAACATTTCACATTTCGCGGCCCCGCAGCGAGTAGCATAACCAGGCAGTGAATTCCGCGGATGAAACAAGGAGACCGACGATGAAAACCAGAGCGGGAGCGCTGACTCTCCTGGTCGCGGGGTTGGTTTGTGCCGCGTCCGTGCTGGCCCAGGTGAAAGTCGATCCGAAACTGCCGGCTTACAAGGAAACGACGGGTGTCTCGGGCAAAATCAAGAGCGTCGGCTCGGACACGATGAACAATGAGATGACGCTCTGGGCCGAAGGCTTTCGCGCTGTCTATCCCGGTGTTCAGGCCGAGATCGAGGGCAAGGGTTCATCGACGGCGCCGCCGGCGTTGATCGCCGGCACCGCCGACTTTGGTCCGATGAGCCGGGCCATGAAGGACAGCGAGATCGACGCCTTCAAGAAGCAGTACGGCTACGGTCCGACCGCTCTGGAGACGAGCATCGACATGCTGGCCATCTACGTCCACAAGGACAACCCGATCAAGGGCCTGACCCTGGCGCAGGCGGATGCCATTTTCTCCAAGACGCGCAAGGCGGGCGGCAAGGAAGTCAAGACCTGGGGCGACGTCGGCCTCAAGGGCGATTGGGAGAACAAGCCGATCAGCGTCTATGGCCGCAATTCGGCATCGGGGACCTATGGCTACTTCAAGGAACACGTCCTGCGCAACGGCGACTTCAAGTCCGAGGTCAAGGAACAGCCGGGCAGTTCCTCGGTGGTGACCGGTGTGGCCAACGACAAGTTCGCCATCGGCTACAGCGGCATCGGCTACAAGACGGCCGACGTCAAGGCCCTGCCGCTGGCGCTGAAGGACGGGAGCGAGTTCGTGCCGGCAGAGGCCGAGCGCGCCTACGAGGGCGATTATCCACTGGCTCGCTACCTGTATGTGTACGTCAACTATAAGCCGGGCGCGCAGCTCGATCCGCTTCGCCTGGAGTTCATCAAGTACATCTTCAGCAAGCAGGGACAGATGGACGTCGTCAAGTCCGGCTATCTGCCCATCGGCGAGGTGATCGCCAAGAAGTCGCTGGAGGCGGTTGGCATCAAGTAAGCCGAGGTGTCTTGCCGCGTGCGGCCTGGCGGTCGTCTCCCGCCCGGCCGCAAGCGGCCCTGTAGAGTTCATCATGAAGTCAGCCGTGCGAAAAACGCGCCGCAGCGTCTACATCGCCGATCGTGTTTCGCGCTGGCTCATCAGCATCAGCGGCATCGGCACCATCCTTGCCGTCTTGCTCGTCTTTGTCTTCCTCGTCCTGGAAGCCATTCCCCTCTTCCTCCGCGCCTCCGTCAACGGCGAGATCGCCATCGCCCTGCCTGACGATGCCACTTCGCAACCGCCTGCCTACAAGGACCCCAAACGCCTTCTCGCCTGGTCGCTGACCGCGGATGGCACGCTGCTCGTCACCCGCATCGGCGACGCCAGGGTCCTCGAGAAACGCAAACTCTTCCCCGCTGCAGCCGCCGTCACGGCCCAGTCGTCGCCCCTCGAACGAGTCAATGAACGAAGCGAACCCTACTGGGACGTTGCCTTCGGCTTCGCGGACGGCTCCACCAGCCGAACAACTCTGCGCTTCAAGGCCGAGACCCAGTTGCTCGCCAGCCTCACGAAAGAGCAGCGCGAACTGGACATCGGCCGCGCCACGCCGCTCGACAACGGTCTGCTGCTCCGCGATGGACTCGAATACTACGTCAAGTTGACCGTCACGACGGAACTGCAGCTGCTGACAGCCGGCACCTCGAACGAGCGCGTGACCCACGTCGCGCTGGCTTTCGGCGACAAGGGGCCTGTCACCGCGCTCCTGACCGCGGACGGCAAACTTGCGCTTATCGCGGTTCAGGAGAAGCGCAATCTCGGCACGGGCGAGGTGGTGCGGAAGACACGCACTTTTCCACTGTCCGGAGAGTTGCCACCGGGGCGAAGCAAGCCCGACGATCTGCGGCTATCGCACCTGGCTGAGCAGGTGTATCTGCTCTGGAACGATGGCTTCTACCAGCGTCTCGACGCGCGCACGCCTGCCAGCGCCGCGGTTGCGGGGACCGGCTACCTCCTCGGCAAGGATCGCTCGGGTTTGGCCCATCTGCGGCACGTCATCCTGGCCACCGATGAGGAGCAGCGGCTGGCCTGGACGTTGACGACCGAGGGCGTTCTGATCGTCTTCCGGCTCGACACGGGAGAGCAACTTGAAAGACGGTCGCTGTTCGACGCCGGGCCGCCGTTGACTGCCTCGTCGCAGCCGGTGGATCGAGCCGAGCAAGTTGGCGGACAGAAGGAGAATTACAAGGAAATCTCGTTCGGCTTCCTCGACGGCGGCTACCGGATCGGCAGGCTGCGCATCAAGTCCACTTTCCTCGATCCGGCCACGCTGACCCCCGAGGTGCTGCGCCTTCGAGAAGGCCAGGTGCTGCGACTGGGAGCGGGGCTTGTCGTCCGGACGCCGCAGGGACAGTATCGCCTTGATGAGGTCAAGGCGGATGTGAAGCCAGCCGTGTCGTCGCCGGCCCCGGATCCGATTCGCCTGATCGATCACGCCCTCACTCGCTACGACTCCTCGGTCTGCGTGATGACCGAAAGCGGTTCCCTGCGGCGCGACGACGTCAAACTCAAAACTCCCCTCGACGGCAGACCGGTGACCTTTGAACGCCTCGGGGACACGCCGTTGAACTATCAGCAGCGCGAAACGAAAGCGCCTCCCGATCTGCTTCTGGTGAATGCCACCGGCGACGGTCTCTACCTGATCTGGAATGACGGTCACTTCCAGCGCATGAGTCTGACTCCGGGCCATCCGCCGGCCGTGGTCGAGACCGATGACTTCCTCGATCGCGGCGGCGAGACACGAATCACGCAGGTCCGCCAGATGCTCGGCCGGCAGACGCTCCTCGTCGGCGACTCGTCGGGTCGATTGCGCGCCTTGTTCCCGACCATCTCCCGGACGGCGGCCACAAGGGACGGCTTCGTCACGATCAAGGGCCACGAGTTCGCCGGGCCAGCCGCGCCGATCACCGCCCTGGCCGGGACGTCGCGCTCGCGGTTGATCGCTGTCGGCCATGACAACGGCGCTGTCCGCGTCCTGCAAGTGACCAGCGAGAAAGACCTCGCCGACCTGGCTCTCGACAGCGATCAGCCGATCACGCTTCTGGCCGTGGCACCGAAAGAGGATGGCGTCATTGCCTTCAGCAATCGGCAGGGCCGGCTCTGGAAAATGGACCCCAAGCATCCCGAAATCACGATGTCGTCCCTGTTCGACAAGGTGTGGTACGAGGGGGCCGACGAGCCGAGACAGGCCTGGGAGGCATCCAGCGGCGATGACGCCTTCGAGCCGAAGTTCGGTCTCGTGCCGCTGATCTTCGGCACGCTCAAGGCCAGTTTCTACTCGCTGCTGTTCGGCGTGCCGCTGGCGCTGCTGGCCGCCCTCTACACCAGCGAGTCAATGCGTCCCGGCGCGAAAGCGATCGTCAAGCCGGTCATCGAGACCATGGCCAGTCTGCCCAGCGTTGTCCTTGGCTTCCTGGCCGGCCTCGTCTTCGCGCAGTTCATCGAGAATGTGGTCCCGGCCGTCCTGTGTGCGTTCGTCCTGGTGCCGCTCAGTTTCGTGCTGTTCGCCCACCTGACGCAGTTGCTGCCCGAGAAGGCGAGCCGGCGTGTGAGCCGCTATCGCTTCCTGCTGTTTCTTCCCGCCCTCGCGGCCGGCCTGCTGGCGGCGTTCGCTCTGGGGCCGGTCGTCGAACGGCTGCTGTTCGCCGGCAACCTCCAGCGCTGGCTCGCCGACAAGAACGCCGGCATGTTCGGCGGCTGGATGCTGCTGTACTTGCCGCTCAGCGTCGTGTTGACGCTCGTCCTGATGGCGCGGTTCTTCACGCCGGAGTTGCGCCGGCGGACGGCGCGCTGGCGGCGAACTCCGGTGGCCTGGATCGACTTCGCGCGGTTCCTGTTCGGCTGCTCCCTTGCCCTGGGGATGGCAGTGAGCGCGGCCCAGTTCATGGAGTGGCTCGGCGCCAATCCGCGCGGCAAGTTCATCGACGTCTACTCGCAGCGCAACGCGCTCGTCGTCGGTTTCGTCATGGGTTTCGCCATTATTCCGATCATCTACACCATCGCCGAGGACGCCCTGTCGTCCGTCCCGGAGCATCTGCGTTCCGGTTCTTTGGCGACGGGAGCAACCCCCTGGCAGACGGCGACGCGCATCGTCATCCCGACGGCGATGAGCGGTCTGTTCTCGGTCGTCATGGTCGGAATGGGCCGGGCCATTGGCGAGACGATGATTGTCGTCATGGCGACGGGCAATACGCCCGTGATGGAGTGGAACATCTTCAACGGCT
>JBBSDR010000334.1:0-6900 GCA_038240465.1 Gemmatales bacterium | reverse complement strand
CTGTTTTGGACCTGGGACAACACCTCCCGAACCAGGGTCTCAGCGACTTCACCCCGCAGCGAGCCGACCGATTGCTTGGCGGCTTGGTGCAGAGCCTGGGCCTGGTCCGCGGACAGGTACGGGATCTGTTCGAGGGAGCGAAGCTGTGCGTGGGCGATGCGTTCAGCGGTGGGATAGCCTTCGAGCAGCTGTAGCAGCCAGGAAGCGGAGAAGTCATCGGCCAGGGTGGCGAGTTCGGGGAAAGCGCGAGCCATGAGGTTATGCAGGCGGTTGATGGCCTGGGTACTCTGCTTGACCTGGGCCTGCAAGCGTGAAGTGATCTCACGCAGCAGCGCCATCTGCGGCGGCACGGGGAGAGTGGCCTCGGGGAGTTCGACAACGGCGAAGCGTGCCATGGCGTGGCTTTCGGTGTCGTCGGTGGTGCGTTTGGGGAAGTGGGCCTTTTGGTAGTCCTTGTTGCGTTTGGGTTCGCCGATGGAGAGGGTCAGCGGCAAGGGCAGCGTGCGGAGGAAGTGTTCGAGGTTGGCGGCGTACTGTCCGGCAGCATCGATGCGGACGTGGAATTGAGCCTGGGGGTGCTGCTGATGCAGAGATTCGAGGCGGAGCTGAAGATCGTGATAGCCGGCGTGGTTCTCCAGCACGGTGAGGGGCTTGGCGGCAGGCTTGTGGTCGGGACGAAGGAAGCAGACGCGGTGTCCGTAGCGTGCGGTATCGATGCCGACGCCGATGCGTTCGAGGGGGGCCGAGGATGTGGCGCGCATGGCGGAACTCCAGGGGCGGGGTTAAAGAGGCCTAGAGAAGTAGCCGCGGCGACGTGGCAGGATCGTTCAGGAGGCGTGAGCGTCCTCCGGCAGAGCTTTGGCGTGGGAATCCTTGTGATGAGCGGTCGGCTAAAAGTTAGCGCCGCAAGATGTACCAAAGCCTTAAGCCAAAGGCCGGAGGGAGCAATCTTTCCGAAGAGGTCAAGCCTCAGGGGTCAGACAGAACTCCTCACGACACTACCGCAAGTTAATATCCGAAGAATTAGCTGGAAATTAACATACAAGGGGTCAGACCCCGCGCGACAGGGGTTCGTCATTTTGGCGGCTTCTGACCGGCCGCTCGCGACAAGCACTTCCTCATCCAACGCTGCGCGCTTGGGTCATATCGACCCAGGCGTCGGACAATCCATCCGTCTTCGGAAGCAATCACGGTCCCACCGTCGCTCCGCCGTCTTTTCTTTTCTCCTGACGCCCGCCCCTCTTGCGCCCCGGCCTGTAGCCCTTCCGTTTTCCCACACCGGGATTGGGGATCGTATGCACATACTCCCCACGAGCCGTTTCGTCCGTCTGCCGACGCCGCGCTTCGATGGCCTCACGCGGGGGATTGGCTGGGATCAAACAATCGCAGCCCCCGCCGATCAGGTCCCCTCGGCCTACCTGAAGGAGAGCTTCCCGCACCAGGAAGTAATTCTCGGGTTTGAAGAACTGCATCAACGCGCGCTGAATTTTGCGGTCTTTCAGGCCGCGCGCGACGTAGACTTCCTTGCCGGAAAACGGATCAATTCCCGTATAGTAAACGGCCGTGGCGATGTCGAAGGGGGCCGGGATGAAGTCCTGCACCTGATCGGGCCGATAACCGTTGCGTTTCAGGAACAACGCCAGGTCGATCATCGCATGCACATCGGAGCCGGGATGGCTGGCGATGAAGTAAGGCACCAGGAACTGCTTCGGTTTGCCGGCCTCCTTCGATGCCTTGGTGAACTCCTTCGCGAAGCCGCCGAAGTTATCGACGTCCGGCTTCTTCAACAGGGCGAGGACATGCTTATCCGTATGTTCCGGCGCCACCTTCAGATGGCCGCCGACATGGTGTTCCGCCAGCTCGTGGACATACTCGGGCGATAACTGCGCCAGGTCCATGCGAATGCCGCTGGCGACGAGGACCTTGCGAATCCCCGGCTCGGTCCGCGCTCGCTTCATTAACTCGATCAGCGGGCCATGATCGGTGCCGAGCAGCTTGCAAATGGTTGGATGGACGCACGACAGCCGCTTGCACTTCGCCTCGACCTCGGGCCGAGTGCAGCGCATCTCGTACATGTTCGCCGTCGGGCCGCCGATGTCGCTGATGACGCCGGCAAACTCCGGGTCGGCGGCCATCTTCTTGATTTCCTCGAGGATCGACTTCTGCGACCGCGACTGGATGATCCGGCCCTGATGCGCCGTGATCGAGCAAAAAGTGCAGCCGCCGAAGCAGCCGCGCATGATCGTCACCGAGTCCTTGATCATCTCGAACGCGGGGATCGGCTCCGTGTAGGCCGGATGCGGCCTGCGCGTGTAGGGCAGGTCGTAGACGTGATCCATTTCCTCTTCGGCGAGCGGCAAGGCCGGTGGATTGACAACGACCGCCTCCCGGCCGTGGAACTGGACCAACGTCTTCGCGTTGAACGGATTGGTGTTGATGTGGATCAGCCGCGTCGCCTCGGCAAAGGCCAGCTTGTCGGCTTTGACCTCTTCGTAACTCGGCAAGCAGAGTGAGTCGTGGAGCGTGGAGCGTGGAGCGTGGAGCGTGGCTGAATCGACTTCCTGTTCCACGAGGGCAGCGCTTTCCCGAGCGCCGAGCATGTAGGCGACGCCGCGCAGGTCGCGAAGTTCCTTGACTGTCTGGCCAGCGGCAAGGCGCTGCGCTATCTCGACGATGCCCTTTTCGCCCATGCCGTAATAGACGAGATCGGCCTTGCAATCGAGCAGGATGGCCTTGCGAACGGTGTCGCTCCAGAAGTCATAATGGGCCAGCCGCCGCAGCGACGCCTCGACGCCTCCCGCGATGATCGGCACTCCAGGAAAGGCCTCGCGCGCCCGATGGCAGTAGGGCAGCGTTGCGCGATCGGGACGCAGACCGATCTTGCCGCCGGGCGAGTAGGCGTCGTCGTTGCGCACCTTGCGATTGGCGGTGTAGTGGTTGATCATCGAGTCCATGTTGCCGGCGCTGATCGCGAAGAACAGCCGCGGCCGGCCAAACTGACGCCACGGTTCGCAAGAACGCCAGTCCGGCTGCGACAGTATCGCGACACGAAAGCCAGCCGCTTCGAGGACGCGGCCGAGCAGGGCCATCGCGAAGGACGGATGATCGATGTAGGCATCGCCGGTGACGAAAACGACATCGACGCTGTCCCAGCCGCGTGCGTCCATCTCGGCGCGCGACATGGGCAGCGGCGGCGACGCATAGCGCTCCGTCCACAAGGGCAGCGACAGCCTGGAAGCACTCATGATCCGGTCTCAATCGAGGAAGCAATCGCTTGACGCAACTGATCATTGTATCAGAGATCAGGAGTCAGGAGTCAGGAGTCAGAGAAGAACCCGTCGCTTGCGCTCTGGGCTGGTCAGCAGACTCACGCCAGTCGGCCGCCACAATGGCGACAGGCGACGGACTGACGGGGAGAAGGACGATTGCAGCCGGGACAGGTGCGCGTCAATTGCGTATGCAGTCCGTGGTGACCATCGATGGCAAGACCGGCGGGAGAAGCGGCCACACGCTCGCCGGCCACCGGAATCGTCAGCACTCGCTGACACTGTGGACAAACTGCCTCCTTGCGGGCTTCACTCGACGGACACTGCAAGGGAGCGCCGCAGCCGTGACAGCGGAAGCCGAGCCAGGTGTGGTCCGGCAACTTGCGCTCGTCGTTGAAGAGGGCCTCCGCTGGGACCGTGATCTGCTCCATGCACACCGGACAGCGGATCATCGAACCCATGCAGCGGCGCGGCGTCTCCAGCAGCACGTCGCATTCGCTGCAGCGATGAAGGATGGCATAAATGGACGTCGGCTGATGACAGTGCGGACATTCGCGCGTCGCGTTCCGCTTTCCAATCGCGGTCAGCTCGCGCTCGCAGCCGGGATGGCTGCACAGGTGCGAACGGCTCAGGACCGTGCGGGCAGCTCGCTCGGCCTCGATAGGAGACTCGCGCGCGCCCGGGGCGGCAGGCGCGGGCGGATTGCCACGGCCAGGGCCGACATGGACCACCGGGGCGGTCGAGGTGTCGAAGTTGTGTTCACAGTTGAGGCAGCAGAACGCTACCCCGACTTTGCGCTCGGGAAGGACCAGCAGCCAGCGGCAGGTCGGACACTCGAGAATCGGCATGGTCACACCCTCCGCATGAGGACGGGATGGTGCTATTGTGTCCTGGCACACGCCGCTTGCCAACACTTTCTCACCCGGCTTACTTCCCGTTCTGCAATCCCAGCGCGATGCCCAGATAGCCGAAGGGCTTCAAGGGATCTTTCCACTGCTCGACGGCGTCGGCCGAACTGTTGTCCTTGAGCATGTTGTGGCGGACCAGTTCAATCCGCGCCAGGCCATGCGAGAGATAGTCCGAACCGACGCTATCCGCCAGGGATTCGTCAACCTTGCCGCTCTCGCGAGCCAGATGCGCCCGGAATAGTTGCAGTTCCACCCAGCCTCGAAGCGGTTCGTCCTTGTGGATGAACTGGGCCACCGCCTTCAGATCCGCCTCGTCCAGCCGATTCGCCAGGCCGAGCCGCACCAGACGAGCCAGCACCCAGGGAGAAATCCGCTGATCGCCCAGCTTGCCCTTGACGACTTGCACCGCCTCTTCGGCCGTGCGCCGCGCCTCGTCCTCATCCTTCGCCGCATCGGCGACGGCAATCAGTGCTTCCAGACGTAAGGAGACGGTTCGCAGTTTGCGCGCCAGCACCCGGCCCTCCTCCACTCGCCCGAGTGCCGCTAGACCGGCCGCCTTGCCGATCTCCGCGATCTCGGTCTGCTTGACCCCTGTGGGCAGAGGCACTTCCTTTTCCGACACCAGGGCCGACGCCAGGGCCACCACATCGACCGTCAGCAGCGGCAGGACCTTCTTTGGTTCGCCCGGCGCCGGCTTCTCCTCGCGATAGAAGCTCAGCACGATAGTGTTGAGCCGGGTCGCCGCCTCGGTGTTACCGGCGCGGAGAAACTCCAGACCGGCGACAGCGGCCGACACCGGGCCATCGCCAAGCTGCCGGGCCAGGTCTTCCGCCAAAGTCGCTTGATCGAGTTCGATCAGCCTGCGCGTCACACGGCGTACCGCCTCGATCCGCGCCTCGGGAGCGTCCTTGCCCTCGGGCGGGCGAATGGCCTGGAGCGTTTTCAACACCTCGGCGCGAACCTCCGGCCAGGTGAGCTTGCGGCGTTCGTCCACTGCCTTGGCCGTGCCGCCCATGTCGAGTTGAGCGAGGGCGACCTCGATCAGCAGGGCATCGCGCTCGGGGTTGGCCGTCTCGGCAGCGCCGATGGCCAGTTTGCCACGCGCCAGGGTGAGTTGCTGCCGGGCGCCCTTGTCGCCTTTTTCCGGCGAGACGCTGTCCTTCTCATTGCGATTCAGGTGATACCGGGCGGCCTGCAGGTGAATGATACCGGCCCACGGTCCCTTGAGCGTCGCGTCCTTGCCGGTGACGGCGGCCATCGCCTTCGCCAGGGCGGCCTCCTGCTTTTTCGCGCCGAAGAAACTCAGCGCGAACACTGTGCCGCCGATGAGCAGGACGAGGACCGCCGTCGCCGTCATGCCGCGGCCAATCCACTGGCGAACGGTGACGGGATCGCGCGTGTCGGGCAGCGCCCCGGCTTCCTCAAGGGATTCCCGGCTGACAACGCCGCGAGCCGTTGCCGTCCCCCAGGCGCCTTCGGGTTCCGGTTCGGTGTCGAGTCTGGCCCCGGTCGGCTTGTTGGGGGCGTTACGCCAGTCGAGCTTCTGTTGCGCTTGCAGCCGGGGGACCTTGATGATGCGTTTGCACTCGGGACATGGACCCTGCTTGCCGGCCATGGCGACATCCATCTTGATCGGCTCGCCGCACATGGGGCAATCGAAGTCGATCGTCTTCGGCGCCTCGAGCGTCTCCGGTTTCGGCTCGTCGGCCAGCAAGGAGGCGGCAAGGTTCTCGATGTCTTCCGGCGGGGGCGTTTCAGGTGCCGGCGCCGCCTTGGGGGCGGGCCGCGGCGCGGCGGGGGGCTTCGCGGCAGCGGGACGCGGCGCGGGGGGAGCTTTCGCGGCAACCGGGGCTGTCGCGGCAGGAGCGGTCGCGGGAGAAGGCGACGGAATCGTCAGCACGGTCTTGCACGCCGGACAGGCGGCGCGCTTGCCGGCCATGCTCTCGTTGATGGAGAGTGCCTTGTTGCAGTTGGGACACCGGATCTTGATCGACATGACATCCCGCCCGTGGTCGTGGTCCAGGAGATGCTGATGTGTAGAAATTCTACCATGAGGCTCAAGTGCGGGAAAGAAGTCATCGCGCCAATCGCGAGGCAAGCCATGGACGACTCGCTCGTACTGTTCGCCTGGACCCTCGGCGGGACCATCGCCTTTGGGCTGATCGGCCTTCTCTTCGGCGGACTCACCGGCTGGTTCAGCTGGTCGAGCGGCCAGGCCAGCGGCACCATCATCGGACGCAAGATCGCCGCCGCCCTGGCGCGACTGTCCGAGCGCGAGATGAACGACATCCAGCGCGGCACCCTGATCGGAGCCGTGGATGGCGCGCTTTTTCTGGGGACTGTCGGTCTGCTGATTGGTCTGATCGCCGGCGGGCGCGGCGCCGGCGGAGTGGTTGTTGCCGCTCTTCCAGATCACGCTGCTGCTGGCGATTCTGGCGCTCGGCTTCGGCTTGCTCGCGCTGGGGATCCTGCGGCTTCGTCTGCGTGCGATTCTGCCCCTGTTCGTCTGCAGCATCGCCGGCGGCTTGCTGGCCGCCAGCTCTCTCGGCATCGCGCACATCGTCCCCGGCGCCGTGGCGGGTCTCGTCCTGGGCATCGTGCTGGCCACGCTACTGGTGCGCAGGTGATGGACCGGAGGACCGATGCGGAATAACTTCTTGCCGCTTGCGGCTTGGCGGGCAGCCCGTTAAGGCGAGCGGCAGGTTCAAACATACCCGGTGGGACAG
>JBBSDR010000333.1:0-6903 GCA_038240465.1 Gemmatales bacterium | reverse complement strand
CGCTCCGCTCGAAGACTCGCGTCGCGGCTAACCAAGAGCGCGTCCGGCGTTATCGCGCCACACGCTCCGCTCGAAGACTCGCGTCGCGGCTAACCAAGAGCGTGTCCGGCGTTATCGCGCCACGCGCTCCGCTCGAAGACTCGCGTCGCGGCTAACCTCCTGTCGAACGGCCCCTGTCAAGTATAAACAAAGAATCGCTACACTGAGAAGAGAAGTGATTTCGGTCCTCAAAGTAGGGTGTGGAAATAGCCCATGAGCGATCTCCCGCGGACGATGGAAGTGCAGGGTGTGACTCTGCATCTTGGAAGACCCGATCCGACCGACCCCAACTGGATCGGTCAGGGCGAAATCCTCAAGCAACTGCTCGCCTGCTGGCTCGTGGTCGATCCGCAAGACCGGCCGCTGTCGCCCCGGCTGCTCGGCACTCCCGGCATCGGCAAGACCACCCTGGCCATGGCGGCGGCCCGGCTGCGCAAGCAGCCGCTGTTCATCGCCCAGTGTACGTCGGACACCCGCCCCGAGGACCTGCTCGTGACGCCGGTGCTGGCCGAGTCGGGCAAGATCGTCTATCACGCCTCGCCGCTGGTGTCGGCCATGCTCGTCGGCGGCGTCTGCGTCCTCGACGAGGGCAACCGCATGAACGAAAAGTCCTGGGCCAGCCTGGCGCCGCTGCTCGATCATCGGCGTTATGTCGAGAGCGTCGTGGCGGGGATCACGATCGCGGCCCATGCCGATTTCCGCTGCGCCGTGACGATGAACGAGGACGAATCGACCTATGAGGTCCCCGACTACATCCTGAGCCGGTTGCAGCCGACGCTGACGCTTGGCTTCCCCGGGCGCGACGACGAGATGGCCATCCTGCGCTATCACCTGCCGTTCGCGCCGGTGGAATTGCTGGCACTGACGGTCGAGTTTTTGCAGCAGGCACATTCGCTCAAGCTCAGCTTCTCGCCGCGCGACGGCATCAACATCCTTCGCTACACGCTCAAGCGAATGGCGCAGGACCCGGAGCATCCCCTGGGACGAGACGTTGCCTGGCGCGAAGCCCTCCTGGGGGTCCTCGGCGAGGAAGCGCTGGACCTGGAGGCGCTGGCCGACCGCAAGCGCAGCGCCCTGGGCGGACAGTTCACGCCAATGGGGCTGGGCGATCTGTTCTTCGATCCCGACGACCCCCTCCATCCGGACCTCGACGAGGACTACGAGGACGATGAGGAGGATGAGGACGATTGAGCCGCAAGAGTCCCCGGTCATTTCTCGCGCAGTTTGCGGGCCTGGTTCTCGTCGAGAAGTGCCAGGGCGCGATAAGCCCGGGCGCGGCCCTCGAATGCGTCGGGGCTGGGCTGGTTCTCGATGGCCCGGCCGAACGCCTCGACGGCCTTGTGAAACTCGCCCTTGTCCAGGTGCATCTCGCCGATCAGACAGCCAACGTCTGCTGCCTCGCTGCCAGCCACCCGGCCATTGGATTCCACGGCGTTCGTCAAGGACAGGGACCGCTCGTGGGCTTCGCGGATGATGTCGGCGAGCAGGAGGTAAGAGGGCTTGTGCCGCCGAAGCTGTTTGGTCGCTTCCTCGTCGCCCAGGACGGCGGCGAACAGCGAATGCTCGTCCCGATGATGCTGCTGCAGGTGCGGTTCCAGTTCATCCGACGCAATCGCCTCGAAGATCTCATCCCAGTGGCCGGGCGCCAACTCCTGGAGTTTTTCGCGCGCCCGAGGTCCGCCGCCGAGAGCGCGCAGCAGGCATGACAGGCCCGGACGGGTCCGACCGAGCCAGTCCAGTTCTTCGTGCTGGCCGTCGAGGAACTTCAGGAGGTGTTGCATCACGGGATCGCGCGGCGGACTCAACGTTTCATTCATGGGAGGCACTCTCGGGGAGCGGTGGTCATTCTTCTGATCGCATTATCTCACGAGAATGCCGCCATGCAAGAGGGTAGCGATCCGGGGTTGATCGTTCGCGCGAAAACCGGGTAGACTGTCGCACTTTGAATCCCCAATTCTCACGAGGATGTGCGGCATGGATGCCCCATCGCGTTCGGCCTGGTGGACCCGTCTGACCGCACGCCCGCTGCTCCTGGGGCTGGCCGTCTATTTCGTCCTGCTGAGCGTCCAGTATGGCCTCAAGGCGGCCAAGGGGGACGGCACCAACAGCGCGATCATGCGCTGGCGCGAGCAACTGCTGAAGTTTCAGGACGGCGAGGACATCTTCGAGAAGAACGCTTATCCCAATCCGCCGATCATGGCCCTGATCCTGACTCCCGTCGTCACCTGGACCGACGCGGTAGGCGTGCCGCCGTTCTTTGCCGGCCTGGGATGGTTCTATCTGAAGGTCGTCATGACCCTGCTCACCCTGCACTGGGTCTTCCGCCTGGTCGAATCCCCTTCCCGTCCCATCCCCCTTGGGGCGAAAGTCCTGACCGTCCTGCTCGGCCTGCGCTCGATCACCGGCGACTTGCAGCACGGCAACGTCAACCTGTTCATTCTCTTCCTCGTCGTCGCCGCCCTGGCGGCTTTCCAGAAGAAGCGCGATTTCCTCGCCGGCCTGCTGGTCGCCCTGGCGATGGCCTGCAAGGTGACGCCGGCGCTGTTTGTGCCGTACTTTGTGTGGAAACGCGCCTGGAAATCGCTGGCGGGGTGCGTCGCCGGCTTTGGCCTGTTCTTCTGGCCGGGAATCGTTCCCGCTCTGTTTCTGGGCTGGGAGAAGAATTTGCAGTGCGTCGAGAGCTGGACTCAGCACATGGTCAAGCCGTTCGTCGTCGATGGCCTGGTGACGTCGGAACACAACAACCAGTCGCTGCCGGGACTCGTCTATCGCCTGCTGACCGACAGTCCCTCGTTCGTCATTTATGTCGATAACATCTGGACGCCGGACCGTTATTACAACTTCGTCAGCCTGCCTCCCGAGGCCGCGCGCTGGCTGGTCAAGGGCTGCATGGGGCTGTTTGGCTTGCTCATTCTCTTGCGTTGTCGGACACCGCGATCACAAGCCCCGGAGGCGAATCCGCGCCTGGCCGCGGAGTACTCGCTCATCCTCCTGGGGATGCTGCTATTCAGCGAGCGAACCTGGAAGCATCACTGCGTGACGCTGCTGCTGCCGTTCGCCGTGCTGTCGTATCATCTAGAGCTGTGGTGGGAGCGCCGGACGGAACGTCGCGTTCTCCTCGGCTCACTGATCGTCGCGGTCCTGCTGATGTCAACGACGAGCATCAGTCTGCTGGGCCGGGACTTCGGCAAGCTTGCTCAAGTCTATGGCGCTTATGTGGCGGCTTTCCTGGTGCTGACCGCGGCGCTAACGTTCGTCCTGGGTCACAGGAGAGAGGTGGTTGCGCTGTCGCGGCATTCCTCTGAAGCGCTTGCTGCGTGAGTGGATGCACAGTCGATGGAAACGAATGGCCGCTTGCGGCTTAGCGGGCAGCCCGCTAAGCCGCAAGCGGCAAGAAAGACATCCCTCGAATGGTTCAGTCAGCGCCGAGTTCTTGGGCCAGTTCGCGGAGCAGGGCGGCGGGATCGAGCGGCTTGTTAAACCAGCGATCGATACCGCGCGGCCCCATGTCGAGATCGTAGTCGGTCGCCGGATGACCCGTCACGGCGAAGATCCTCAGTCCGGCGTAGGCCGAGTCGCGGCGGATTTCGCGAGCGGTGGTCGCGCCATCGCAGCGCGGCATCCCCATGTCCAGCAGCACGACGTCCGGCCGTTCTCCGGTCCGCAGATAGTCGAGGGCGTCGCAGCCGTCGCCCGCCGTGTCCACGGCAAACCCCGACAGGCGCAGGAAGCCGGCCAGCAGTTCGCGCTCGTTTTGGTCGTCCTCCACGAGCAGGGCCCTGGGTGTCTTGCGGATCGCCGCTTGCGGCGGCGCGGGTTTCTTCGCCGCTTCGCCTTCGACCTGCTGCCGGAGCATCTGCATCTCGGCATCGATCAGAGCGATGGTGCGCTCGAGGTCCTCGCGCGATCCTGCCGTCACCTGCTTGCGCAAAAGCGCCAGACCGATGGTCATGCCGTTGAGCCGGTTGCGCAGCGAGTGCCTGAGTTCGCGCAGCCGGGACTCGGCGGATTCTGCCGGCGCGTCCCTCGCGCCCCGTTCTGCTGGCCGTTCTTGCAACTCCTCGCGCAAGATGGTCACTTCCGGCGGCGCGTCGATGCCGAGGCGAACGGCGCCGCCTTTGATGGACACCACTTGAATCGTGGTGTCGATGCCTGGGAGAAGGATCTTTTGATTGGGTCGGCGAGAGAGTACGAGCATGCTCTGGCGTCCTTTCCGTCTTGGTGCGAATTACGTGAAGTGGTGCGCCGCCAGCCCTGGCGCAATGTGTCCTCAATCCATGAGGAGCGCTCCACGAAACAGAGCAACGTCCACGTTGCGTGCTTCCTGCTTCCGACTGAGCGCAGTGGATCTAATAATCTCCCAATGGGGACAGGCTGTCAAGAGGAATTTTCGCCGCGGCCTTCCCTTGAAAAGTCGAGGAAAGCTGCCTGGTGCATGAGTCGCGGCCGGCCGCGAGACCGGGAACAACCCGGACAGTCGTCTTGATTCCGTCTGCTGCCGGGGCGACCGCGGAATCGCGGCTCTTCTCCGTTGACCTGCGCAACGTATCCGCACAATGAAGCCGGGAATTTCGCTCGATAATCAATAGCTATTTCCTTCTGGATTCTGCCGGGCAGTTTCGTTCACCCTGTTCAGGGGTTGCCGGACACCTATGGAGGGGTTGCGATGAGCGAAGTCCCGTCCAACGACCAGTCTGCCGAACGGGGTTTGGCGAAATGTCCGAGCGGCGTCTCGGGCCTGGACGAGGTTACGGACGGCCGCTTGCCCCGAGGCCGTCCCACCCTCATCCGCGGCGGTCCCGGCTGCGGCAAGACGTCAGTTACGTTCGCATTGAACGCAGCGAGATCGAAGAGACGGGAGAGTACGACCTCGAAGGGCTTTTCATCCGCCTGGGGACCGCCATTGATGCTCTCGGAGCGAAGCGGGTCGTCCTCGACACCGTGCTGGCAGACTGCTCCGCCACTTCCGCCTGAAGAGATCGTCCTGCGTAGTAGGTGCCGCAAGTCCGGCTCGCCTGGGAAAAGCGGCATTGGCGAGCCGGGAGCGTAAGCGACCGGAGTGCTGCGGAGGATTCCTTCCATGACACGTCTCCTTCTCGTTGAGGACAGCCCCACTCAAGCGCAGGAATTGATTTACATTCTCCAGGATGCCGGTTTCGAGGTGGAATGGGCCGGGAACGGACAACTTGCCTTCGAGCGGGTGCTGCAGGAGCCATTCGACCTGGTGCTGACCGACCTGTTTCTGCCCGGCGACAGCGGTCTGGACCTTTGCCGGCGCATCAAGGAGGACCCCGGCCACGCGCACATTCCGGTCCTGCTAATCACCCGCTCCGCCAACCCGGTGAACCTGCTGATGGGCCTGGAGGCCGGCGCCGACGCCTTTATGAGCAAGAGTAACTCGCCCGCGGAGATCACCGGCCGTATTCTTCGCATCCTCTCGCGCCGCGATCCCGCCAACCGAACCAGCCAACTCAGCCAGGTGGTGTTCCGCGACAAGGAGTATCAACTGCGGTCGGAACGCGACCAGCTCCTGGAAGTCCTCCTGGCCGCTTTCGAGGATTTCCTGCAACTCGAGCAGCGGAACAAGGAAGAGCTTCGCCAGCGCCGGCAGGCGGAAGAGAAGTTCCGAGCGCTGCTCGAGTCTGCCCCGGATGCAATGGTCCTTGTGGACACAACCGGGAAGATTGTCCTGGTGAACGCCCAGACGGAGAAGCTGTTCAAGTACACGCGGGAGGAACTGCTCGGGCTGCCTGTCGAGGTCCTTGTCCCTCAGCGTTTGCGCGGCAAGCATCCGGAACACCGGGACCGTTACTTTGCCGACCCGCACCTGCGGCCGATGGGGGCGGGGATGGAGTTGTACGGCTTGCGCAAGGACGGCAGCGAGTTCCCCGTGGAGGTCAGTCTCAGCCCGGTGGAAACCGAGAATGGTCTGCTGGTTTCCAGCACCATCCGCGACGTGACGGAACGCAAACGGGCCGAGGAGAGGCTCCGCTCGAGCGAAGAGCGTTTTCGTTTGCTGGTTGATATGGTGAAGGACTACGCCATCTTCATGCTCGACCCGCGGGGGAACGTGGTCACCTGGAACGCCGGGGCGGAACGCATCAAGGGCTATCGGGCCGAAGAAATCATCGGCCAACACTTCTCCCGCTTCTACCCCGAGGAGGCCATCGAACGCGGCTGGCCGGAGCGCCAACTGACGAAGGCCACAGCCGAAGGGCGCGTCGAGGACGAGGGCTGGCGGGTGCGCCAGGACGGGTCGCGGTTTTGGGCCAACGTGGTCATCACCGCCTTGCGCGACGAGGCAGGTATCCTCAAGGGGTTCGCCAAGATCACCCGCGACCTGACCCTGCGGAAGCAGACCGAAGAAACAATGGAGGCGTTCACCAAACAGTTGCAACGGAGCAACCAGGACCTGGAGCAGTTCGCGTCCGTGGCCTCACACGACCTCCAGGAACCGCTGCGGAAGATCCAGGCATTCGGAAATTTGCTGGAAAGCAAATGTGGGAAGGAATTGGGGGCCAAGGGGCGGGAATACCTGGAGCGAATGCAAAGCAGCGCCGCGCGGATGCGGACCCTCATCAATGACTTGCTGACGTTCTCGCGCCTGACGAGCAAGGCGCAGGCCTTTGTGCCAGTCGATCTTGGCCAACTGCTGCGCGAGGTCGTGTCCGATCTGGAGGGGCGAATGCAGGAGACGGGCGGGCGTGTCGAACTGGGCGATCTGCCCGCCGTGGAAGCCGACCCGATCCAGATGCGCCAGTTGTTCCAAAACCTCCTCGGCAACGGTTTGAAGTTCCATCGGCCCGACGAACCGCCGGTCGTCAGAGTCGAGGGGAGTGTCCAGTTCGGTGGGGCCGGCTCGTT
>JBBSDR010000332.1:0-6925 GCA_038240465.1 Gemmatales bacterium | reverse complement strand
GGCCGGCTCTTCTTCTCGGCTGTGTTCCTTGTCCTCGGCTACCTCCTCATCGTTTTCGGCCTCGGGGTGTTCCGCCCCGAGGTTGACCTTGCCCTCGGCCAGCGTGGTGAGCTTCTCGTCGGTCGCCTTCTCCTCCTTCAGCGTCTTGGCCAGCAGAGAGACAACTTTCTGATACCCCAACTGCCTGGCCCACGCGATCAGAGTGCCGTAGCTGGCAATCTCGTAGTGTTCGACCTTCTGGGCCGCGGCGATCAGGCCGGCGTCGCGGACAGCGTCCTCGCCGCGAGCGTCGATGATATCCTTGCCTTCCTCGATGAGGCCCTTCATCGCTGCACACGTCTCGGCTTTCGCCTTGAGGTCCAGTTCCTCGAAGACCTGTTCCAGACGCTCGACGTGCTGAACGGTCTCCTCGAGGTGGGCCTCAAACCCCTCGCGCAACTCCGCGCGAGTCGCCGCCCGGGCCATCTTCGGCAGTGCCTTGACCAGTTGCTTCTCCGCGTGGTAGAGGTCGCGCAGTTCGGCGATAAATAGATCTTCCATCGAGTTGAGTTTCATCGCGTCTTCTCCTGAGGGTTGGCCGTCACCCGTCTCCCTGGACGGGTCTTCAGACAGAACAAAAGCAAATCCCATACCCGCATTCGCATCTGCTATCATGACGATGGTCAAGGGAACAGTGAGGGAGGGAGACCTGTGCTGCGTGAAGAGCAGATCGACATTCGACGCAAGCGGGCGGCCGAGACACAACTGCAAATCGAGAAGCTGAGCAAGGGCCGGGTCTTCGGCGAGTACAAGGTCACGAACCCGAGTACCGGCGGCGTTTACGAGGTCGCGATTCGCGGCTTCGACGTCGGCGACAACACCTGTTCCTGTCCCGACTTTCGCAGCAACACGCTCGGCACCTGCAAGCACGTCGAGGCCGTCCTGGCGCCGTTGCGTCAGGAGACGCCGGCGACGATGCAGGGGCGCAAGGCGACCGTCGCCCGGCCCGAAGTGCATCTGCGCTATGGCGAACAACTCCGTATCAGCCTGGTCCTGCCGCCGCGCCACTCCGACGCTCTCGGCCAACTGGCGACGCGATTCTTCGATGCCCGGGGGCTATGGAAGGATGGCGAACGCTACGACGATCTGTTCGTCGCCCTGGAGCAGGTCCCCGAACAGGTGACGCTCTTCTCCGATGCGCGCGACTACATGGAGCGGGCCATTGAGAAGCGCGAAATGCTCAAGCGCGAACAGGAACGCCTGGCGCTTCTGGAGAAGGGAGCGCTGCCGCTCGACGATCTCGTCAAGATGCCGCTCTACCCGTACCAACTGCGCGGGGTATTGTTCGCGGCCTATCGCGGCCGAACTATCCTTGGCGACGACATGGGCCTGGGCAAAACGATCCAGACGCTCGCCGCCGCCGAACTGATGGCCCGTGAGAGGGGCATCGAGCGCGTCCTCGTCGTCGCGCCCGCCTCGGTCAAGTATCAGTGGCCGTCGGAGATCGAGAAGTTCACCGACCGCCCCGTCCAGATCATCGACGGCAACACGCAGGCGCGCAAGGAGCAGTACGCTCAGCCAACCTTCTATCGCCTCATCAATTACGAACTGGTGTTGAAGGACATCGAAGCGTTGAACGCCTGGAAGCCGGACCTGATTGTTCTCGACGAGGCGCAGCGCATCAAGAACTGGGAGTCGAAAATCTCCCGCGCCGTCAAGAAGCTTAAGAGTCCGTTCTGTCTCGTGCTGACGGGAACGCCGCTGGAGAACAAGCTCGAAGAACTGTACAGCATCGTCCAGTTTGTCGATGACCGCCAACTCGGCCCAGCGTTCCAGTTCCTGAGCGATCATCGTCTGCTGGACGACAACGGCAAGCTGCTCGGCTATCGTCATCTCGACAAGGTCAGGGAGAAACTGCAGCCGATCCTGTTGCGGCGAACGCGGCAGGAGGTACTTGGCCAGTTGCCGGCCCGCACCGACACGACGGTCTTCGTCGAGATGGCCGAACAGCAGCGTATCCCTTATGGCGAGCAGCAGACAACACTCGCCCGGCTGCTGCAAAAGAAGTATTTGACGGAATTGGACCGCAAGAGGATCTTGTGCTGCATCACCAACATGCGCATGCTCTGCGATAGCACGTTCTTGCTGGATCAGCAGACGAACGTGTCGCCGAAGCTGGACGAGTTCGAGGAGCGCATCCGCGAGCTGGTACTGATGGAGTCGCACAAAGTGGTCGTTTTCAGCCAGTGGGAGATGATGCTGAAGAAGTCGGCCGAGGTGCTGGATCGCTTGCAAGTGGGCCATGTCATGCTGACGGGCAGTGTGCCGGGCAAGCAGCGCAAGGGGCTGATGGACCGATTCCGCGACGAGCCAGGCTGTCGCGTGTTCCTCTCGACGGACGCGGGCGGCACGGGCCTCAACTTGCAGAGTGCCGACACGGTGATAAACCTTGAACCTCCGTGGAACCCCGCCGTGCTGGAGCAGCGTATTGCCCGGGTCCATCGTCTGGGGCAGCATCGGCCGGTGCAGGTAATCAACCTGGTGACGCGCGACAGTATCGAGGAGCGGGTGCTGAAGACGATCGCCCTGAAGAAATCGCTATTCGACGGCGTATTCAGCGGCACCAGCGATGAAGTGAGTTTCGCGTCGCTGGGTCAGCGAGCGTTCCTCGACACGGTGCGTGACCTGCTCGATGCCCAGGTACCGCATCCGATTGTGATGCCGCTGCCGCCGGCACCTGCCCCACAACCGGCAGGCGCAGACGCGATGCAGACGCTGGTTCAGGCGAGTGTGCAGTTTCTGGAAGCGCTGGCGTCGGTGCTGGCGATGAGGAATGGAGGACCGCCGCCCGCTCCGCCGGAGGTGTTGCAGCGCGGCGCTCGCGCCCTGGAGAAGATCGCGAAGGGGCTGCAAGGATGAACCGCTGTGCCACGCCTATTGACGAAAATGCTGGCCCTCTGCCTCATGCGTTGAGTTGGACGGGCTTCGCCGGGTCAAAAATGGCAATGCCGTCCAGGGGGGCTGACGGCAAGGAGAAACCGTCCTGGCCGTTGTCGCCGAGGGCGGTGAAGAACCGATCGAGTACGCGCAGGGCATCGCTCGATGACGCGGAAACAGGCACGGCAAGCTCAGTCTGATCCAGGCCTGTCGCCAGCGACGGAATCGCGCTCATCCGCGCGGGGGTTACCGGAACGAGGCTGGCCGCGATCAAGTCCGGGTTGCCAATGAAGGCGACGTCCAGCGCGGAAGGCGCTCGCCGCACTCCGACGGCCAGATACTGCGACATCAACTCCGTCGCATGACCATCCCCCGGCACGTCCGGCAAGCCCAGGACGTGGCCCATCTCGTGTTCCACCACCGTTAGCAAGTCCATGTGCGAGCCAACCGCCGCATCCGCTGCAAGGAATTCGCTGTCGTCGGCCGGCGTCGGATCGATGTACCAGCCGAAGCCGGCCGCGTTGATGTCCAGCCACAACACGTTTGGGTTCGCCAGTCCCAGGTACTGTCCCGGCAGGTCCACGATCGAGACCGGGACATTGTGCAACTCGGCCAGTTGGGCGTCATTCAGCCCTGCCGCCGCCCAGCGCGCGATGGCCTCTTCGAGGATCGGCGCCAACTCCTCTAGCGTCAGGATGCCGGCATCAACCGTCCCCAGAGGTGTGCCTTCCGCGAGCTGAGGGCTGACGACCGTAAGCGTCACCGTCACCAGGCTACTTTCCGCCACGCCGTCGCTCGCGCGATAGGTGAACGTGTCCGTCCCCAAATAAGTGCCAAACGGCGTGTAGACGAAGGAGCCGTCGCCCAGCACGACGACTGTGCCATGCGTCGGGGCGCTGTACCAGTCGATGAACAGCGGATCGCCGTTGCTGTCCGTGTCGTTGCTCAGCAATCCCGCGGCGCTGACCACCAGCGACGTTCCCGTGTGGGCGGTGTAGGAGTCGTTGACACCGACCGGGGCGGCGTTGGTGAAGTAGGTGAACGACACGGCCGAGGAAGTGCCGCTGGGTGTCGTGACCGTCACGGAGACGCTGCCGGCTGCCTGCGCGGGAACGAAAGCCACGATGGCGGTGTCCGAATAGACCGTGAAGCTGGCCGCCACGCTGCCGAACATCACGCTGCTCGCGCCCAGAAAGCCGCTGCCGGTGAGCCGCACGCCTCGAGTTCCAGTCGTTGGGGCCGAGGATGTCGCGATGCTCGACACGGACGGGCCGGAGGCGGCGGAATAAGTGATCTGGTTCGACGAACTCGTGGCCGACGCGCCGCCGACGTTCGTCACGACCACGTTGACCGTTCCCACAGCCTGGGCCGGCGCGATGGCACCGATCGTCGTATCGGAGAGGATGACGAAGGTGGAGGCGGGAACGCCGCCGAAATCGACCTCGCTGGCGCTGCTGAACCCGGTCCCGGTCAGCGTTACGAGCGTCGTGCCGGCCGTGGTCGCCGTCGAGGTGCTGAGGCCGGTCACGGTGGGTGCCGACGGCGCGGCGTAGGTGAAGTGGTCCGCCGACGAAGTCGAGGAGGTGCCGCCGACCGAGACGACCGTAATGTCGATGGTGCCGGCCGCCTGCGCCGGAGCGAGCGCTTGCAGCGCGGTGTCCGACAGAATGGTGAAGTCGTCCGCCGCCACGCTGCCGAACATCACCGACGATGCGCCCGTGAAGCCGCTGCCGAGAATCGTCACTTCGACCCCGCCCGCAATGCCGCCCGAAGTCACGCTCAACTTGCTGACTGTTGGCGCTGAAACGGAACTGTAAGTGAAGCTGGCGCCGGACGAGGTGCCGCTCGGCGTCGTCGCCGGGGCCGTGCGTCGAGACGGTGATCTGCTTCTGAAATACCACGACTTTGGCTCCTTAGAGGCGTGACAGAAATGGTCAGAGGCGGTGAATACAGTTCATGAAGAGAGTATTCCCAGACATAACTCGGACACAACCCTTGTCGCCGCAGAGTCTCGTCGCTATGATTCCAGCAAAACTCGTCAGGTTCAAATGGCGAATGTCGCCCACCTGCCGGAGGCAGTTCACTTGCTGGACCTTCGCCAATGAATCGCTTCTCCTCCAGTCTTCTGGGTTTCTTCTCTCGACTTTGTGGCGGCTCGGATTCAGAAACAAATTCAAAACCCCGTCGGTACAATTCCAGACCCGCTGTCGAAATCCTCGAAGATCGTGTCCTCCCGGCCATCTCATTGACAGTTCCGTTGACGAATTACAACGTCAGCTCGCCGATGCCGACCGTGGGAAACGAGTTGGAAGGCAGCATCGCAATCGACCCATCCGACCCGACGGGAAAGACTCTTTTTTCGGTCTCCAACCAGTGGACAGCAGGCGCGGACCCCGTCGGGCTCTACACCGCGTATAGTCTGGACGGCGGCGCCACCTGGAAGGGCGGCCGGACTCTGGGCAACGGTAAAGATAAAACACTGGGCGGTGATTTTCTCCCGAGGGCGTGGTCCGATCCCAAAGCTGCGTTCGATCAATTCGGAACCCTGTATCTGACGTACGTGAGCTCTAAGCAGCTTCAGACTGGTGTAGTGAAAGCGCTAGACACGGACAGCAAGAGTATCATCGACACGGAGATGAACTGGAAGACGGACATCTGGAAGGGCTCGTACCTGACCGTGACCACTGGCGGAAAGTCCGAAACGCAGAAAATCACAGGGAACTTGCTGAGCAAAATCTCGGTGGCAAACGCCTGGCAGCAGAATCCAGGCAAAGGTTCCACCTACACGGTCAGCACAGGTGACACGGGAACGCAGAACGAGAATATTGTCGTGGTGATGAGTACGGACGGAGGAAAGTCGATTAGTTACCTGGCCACCCTCGACACCGGCGATAGGGAAAACATTGACCAGCCTGTAATCGCGACGGGAATCGCAGGCACCACCGCCGCTCTGAAAACCAAAGATGCGGTCTGGGTTGCCTGGCGGAATAAGGCTGGGGGAATCTCGTTTGAGGGAGCTCCCGTGACAGCAAAGGGGGTAGTTGGAGCCTTCGGGCCAGAGGAAAAGATTGCTGTGCCCCCCACCGCCATCCTGGTAAACTTTGCCACGATTCAGGTCGGGTCCCAGGGCCAAGTCGTGGTTGTTTTCCAGGGGGATCTTGGGCCTCCCGGGATGGGACTGTCGGCGGCGAGCATCTACGAGAGTATCGACCCGGACGGCCTTGGCCCCCAAGTGGCTCCCAACGCCGCTGTGGATACTAACCTCAAGGTTCACATCGGTATCGAAGGTGGCAACCGATATAAGCCGGAGGCGCAGAAAGCTCGCCAGGTCATCGCGATTCCTGCGCTCGCCTGGGACCGAAGCGGCCTCGTCAAGGCCGGCAACGCCGGTAATGGAGTCCTCTCCAAGGACGGAATCCTCTATCTCGTCTTCACTGACGACGTCGGTGGTCCTGCGGAGAACTCCGATATCATGGTCGCGGTCTCGGTCGATAGCGGGACATCATGGTCCACTCCGAAGAAGATTAACGACGACAAAGGTACAGCCGACCAGTTCAATGCCGCAGTCGCGGTGGATCAGACGACGGGTGCCGTCGCGGTCACTTGGCTTGACACTCGCGACGACAAAACACGCAAGACAGTGAACCTGTACGGGACAGTAGCGAACGAACTCAATGCGGATAACTCGCCGAAGTGGCAGCCGAATGTCAAAATTTCGGCCAAATCCTCCGACGCCAACGGAGCCGACCACTACAATCGAGGCACTGCGACAGGCGGCAGCGCGACAACGCTGGTCGATGCAAGCGATCCGAAACGGAACTGGGGCGACGGCTACTGGGTCGGTCAGGAGGTGTTCATCACCGACGGTCCTGGGGCTGGAAAGACCGGCAAAATTCTCAAAAGCACCAAGGATACACTTACAGTTGGCGACGGCGACAAGTTGAAGTTGAACGCGGGAGCCGGATCAAAGTACTTTATCGGTGACGGATACTCATTCGATTTTGGCGAG
>JBBSDR010000331.1:0-6930 GCA_038240465.1 Gemmatales bacterium | reverse complement strand
GGGGTCCGACCCCTTTTCTTGGTCTGGGAGAGGAGTGTGGCAAGAGTGTACACCATCACCGAGTTGATCAATTCCGCTGAACTGGAGGAGGAAGGGTTGACGATGCGCCACTGTGTGGCGTCCTATCGGCCGCTCTGCGAGTCAGGAGAGGAATCAATCTGGTCGCTCACAGTGGAGGATGCCTCGGGACAGGCCGATCGGCTGTTGACGCTGGAAGTGCGAAACAGGAATCGCGAGATCGTCCAGGCGCGGGGAAGGTGCAATCGATTGGCGGAGATCGACGAACTCCACATCCTCAGCCAGTGGATGCGAGCGGGCGGCCCCACCCTGTCACCAGCGATGTTTTCAGGCGTCCATTTCATGGATTGAAGCGGGGAACGTCGGCGGTGAGGATTTGAAGAGCGTCTCCCAGCACCGCCGGCGGCATGCACTCCTTCGGGCAGGCAGGCCGTGGCGACAAGCGGCTCGGCCTCGCCGCGGCTATTCGGAGGGCGCATCGCGTTCAAGCCCATACACTCCCGATTCACTCTTCCGGACGGCGGGGTCGCGAAATGCCGCCGGGTGTCGCTCCGGCGAGGTGGCGGAGCCCTGCGCCGAGTCCGGCAGGAGGGGACGTTTCAGTTCGGCGGACCGCAACTCGTAGTAGGTCACGATGGCGACAACGAGCAGTCCGATCGCGATACCGGAGAAAGCACCGGCGTTGAGTCCGAAGCCGAGGCCGATCTGCACCGGATCAGGGTTGGGGATGGGGCTTCGGGGGAGGGTCGCGCGATAGAAGTCAGGGGCCAGGTTTCCCAGCGCGACCCCCAATCCCATCCCGGCGGCTGTGCAAATCACCACAGACCCTGCGACTGCGGCAAAGGCTCGGAAGAGTGTCATCGCAAATCCCCAAGACGCCTGGCCCACTTGAAGTGGGTGCTAAACGGAAGCAACTTCCCGCCCGGGATGGGGATTATCTTATCAGAACGGAGCTATCGCCTGTTAATGTGCCGGCCGACCTGCCCGAGGGACTGTAAATCCAAGGTCCTCCAGAAACGCACGAACAACGTGTGATACAGCGCCGGGACCACACCGCTATTCATGCGGACAAGCAGGATGCACCGGTTGCACGAGGGGGCGAAGAAGAGGAATCCAGGGACGAGGCACTTTTCCTATGACTTCCGGCGTCAACTCGCCGATGATGTACAAACGATCTATACTGATGAGATAGACTCCTCGGGAGAGCGATAATGGCAGCAAGCAGAATCACTCCTTTTGAATCCCTGCTGGATCAGGAACTTCGGCTTCCAGATGAGAAAACGGGGCCGGTTGTTCTCGATCTCTTTGCAGGTTGTGGCGGACTGGCGCTCGGCTTTGAGGCCGCCGGCTTCCTCACCATCGGTTTTGAGTCGAACGAGGACTGCTGTGCTACCTACCGCTCCAATCTTCGCTCCCCTTGCCATCAGCAGCGGCTCACGGCGGGGCAGGAACTTACGGACGGAGCAGACATCATCATCGGCGGCCCTCCCTGCCAACCCTTTTCCGTAAATGGCCACCAGAACGGCAACCAAGACGAACGCGACGGGTTCCCAGCCTATCTATCAGCCGTCGAGCGGTATAAACCCCGGATTGCGGTTATCGAGAACGTCCGCGGGATGCTCTACCAGAACCATGCCTATTTCGAGACTATCGTTGAAAGACTCGAAGGCTTGGGCTATCAGGTCGCCTGGCGGCTTCTGAATGCCGTGGACTATGGCGTACCGCAAAACCGGGAACGACTCTTCATCGTCGCTCACAAAGGGATTTTCGACTTCCCCGTACCAACCCATGAAGGATGCCCCATCACAGCGGGGGAAGCACTGGGTGTGATGGCGCTCTCAATCCCTGAAGGGGCGAAGTTTCTCACCCCCAGCATGGACGTGTACGTTGCCAGGTACGAGAAGGCTTCCAAGTGCATCCGGCCCCGCGACCTGCACCTCGACCGGCCAAGCCGCACCGTCACCTGTCGAAACCTCAACGGCGCGACGGGCGACATGCTCCGCATTCGCTTGCAGGACGGCCGCCGCCGGCGTCTCACCGTGCGTGAGGGAGCGCGTCTCCAGAGTTTTCCCGACTGGTTCGCCTTTTCCGGCAACGAAGGGAGCCAGTTCAATCAGGTCGGTAATGCCGTTCCTCCCTTGCTGGCCAAGGCCGTTGCCCTCGCTGTTCGGGCCTGTCTGGACGGTCAGGCCCAAGGCGTCAGGCCCGGGCGAGTGCGGGAGCGAAGTCTTTTTTCGTGAGGACCCAAGCCATGCCCAAAGTTGAAGAAGCGCAAGCGGTCCTGCAGGAACTGGGGATGCCGGTGGCTCAGCAATCCGACCTGGCTGCCTATGCTCTGCTTGCCCTGGCCGGGCTTCGGGAAGACACACCCTGGGACATGGCCCAACGCCGGCTGCTGCGAATCCACGACATCAACATCTTCACGAGTACTCACTACACCAGAAACTATGCCGAAAACTCCCGGGAGTCGTTCAGAAAGTCGGCGCTCAAGCAGTTCGTCCAAGCCGCGATTGCCGAGAAGAACGCGGACGATCCCTCTCGATCAACCACAAGCGGGAAGACTTGCTACTCCCTCTCCGAAGAGGCCCTTTCGGTGATTCGAGCGCGTGGCAAGCCGGAGTTCAAGGCCCGGGTCAAGGCGTTCCTCGCGAAGCAAGGCTCTCTGCGCGAGAAATACGCCGCGCTCCGGAAACGTCACGTTATTCCGGTGTCGCTGCCGTCTGATTTGAAGCTCGAACTTTCTCCTGGAAGGCACAACCAGTTGCAAGCGGCCATCGTGAACTTCTTCTGGCCGAACTTCATCCGCGAAGGCAAACTGCTTTATCTGGGTGACACCTCGAACAAGAGCCTGTATGTGATTGAAGCAGAACTGCACCAAGTCGGCTTTCCGTTCACGAAAGATGGCAAGTTTCCGGACGTCGTTTTCTTGCTGGAAGAGAAAGGCTGGTTGGTGATCGTCGAAGCAGTCACCTCTCATGGACCGGTATCACCGGAACGGAAGATCGAATTTGAGGAGATGCTTGCGGGTTGTTCTCTGCATCCGGTCTTCGTCACGGCGTTCCTCACCTGGCAAGAGTTCAAGAAGGAGATCGCCAGGATCGCCTGGGACACAGAAGTTTGGCTTGCGGAAGTGCCGGAACACATGATCCACTTCAACGGACCAAAATTCCTCGCGCCGGCGCCCGAGGAAGAGTTGGAGGCTTGAGAAGACAGACATGGGAGACCGCCATACGCCCGAGCAGCTATAATCTCATTGCCGTACGCTTGCATTCACAATCCCGGCGGAGGCTGCATTATGTCCGCTTTGCTTGATGAGCCACAACGCATTGACGAACCCAGCGAAAGCCTGCGATTCGTGGAGGTCCTGACACAAGTTGCCGCCAGCGGCGAACCGATTATCGTCCGCCGCGCAGGCGAGGACTTCGCGGCGGTTATTCCCCTCGGACATCTGGAATTACTGCGCGATGTGCTGGCGATGCGCGAAGCCGAACAGATCGCAAGAAGTATCGACTGGGAACAGGCGCGGAAATCGCGTCCTCCCCGGGAGTGGTTTGAAGGCGACGAACCCAAACCGTTCTGAGCGAGGCGGAGCCAGACCATGGTGCTCTCATTCGGACGCATCGTCTGGGCTGATGTGGCGGACAGCAACGGAATCCGCAAGGTCCGTTGTTGGACTCTCGTCCTGCTACTTGCGGCACTTTGAACTACAGTGAGTTCCTCCGCCGCTCATCTCCAGTTCGATGAGCGGTAGACCAGACAGCAGGGATACCCAACTCCCACATCGCCCCTCATTTCTCCGCACCCGACAGCGCCTTGTAATAGCTCCGCAGCAGTCCCTCGTAACCGGGCGGATAGCCCTCGTCCGCCGACTGCAACAACTCCTTGCGCAGTTCCTCGGGAAGCTTCGCCCGGTTGATCGCCGCCGGCGTTGAACGGTCCAGATCGGTGAAGGCGCCGCGCATCTTCTGCAAGGCCGTCTTCTGCTTGCGGAAGGCGTCCTCATAGCGGCGATCCGTCAGGTCCTTCTCCGCTGACTTCATCAGCTCGATGCCGTCGGCCAGCCGCCGCGACGTGACGCTCGCCGAGTCCAGCTTCTGGGCCACCTGCTCCGCTTTCTCGCGCAACCCCGCCTGCTTGGAACTCAGCCGGCCAATGTCCTTTACCATGTCCGGCGGACTGCCGCCCTGCAAGCCGCGCCGGCCCGCGCCCGCCTTCTTGCCGCCGCCGGTCGCGCCGCCGGGATCGTCCTGGTTCTCCTGCTTGAGCTGGCCCGGCTCGTACTTCTCCGCGCCGACACGCGCCGGCGTCTGCCGGCCCTTGAGCGCCTTCGACGTGTCGCCGACCATCTGGCCCGTTGACTTGCCGCGCCGGCCATCGCCCGAACGGCCCGTCACTTCCTGGTTGTTGGGCAAGTCGTTGCCGGTCTTGCCCTTGGCCGAGAACGTGCTGATCGGCCCGTCCGACACGCCCCAGCCGGCCTGGTCGAGATTGTCGCCCCAGGCCGAGGTCACGTCGTCGGCGTCCTTGTCGAACTCGTCCGCCTTCTGGAGCAGATCGCCGACAAGGTCTTCGAGCGCCTTGGGCAGCGGCATCTCCGGAATCTTCATCGGCTTCTTGTTCAGCGGTTCCTCCTGCACCCACTTGACCGCATCCGGCGTGTCGGCCAGCCACATTTCGAGGTCTTCCTTCATCTTCGTCGCCAGCCCCGCGCCAAGGTCCTCCAGCGACACCTCGATCTTCTCTGCCTTCGGCCGTCCCACGGCCTTCTCGATCTCCTCGTAGATCTTGTTGGCGTCAGGCCGCAACTTGAAATCATCGACGAAGCCGGTAGGCAGTTTCGTCAACTCGTTGACTGTTCCCTTGGCCCACTTCTGCGTCTTCTTCTTCATCTCCTCAAGGTCCTTGAGCGCCTTGTCCATGTCGTCCTTGAGCTTGTCCGGATCGCGCTTGGGCAGCCGCTCGAACTTGCTGGCCAGTTCCGTCTGGTCCTTGACCATCTCGCCCAGGTCCTTGATCATCTGCACCAGCAACTTCGTCAGGTCCTGATGCCCGGCCTTGTCCTTCTTTTCGAGTCTCTTCAGTTCCTTGCGGGCCAGTTCGTTCCGCTCCAGCCGTTCGAGCAGTTCCTTGAGGGCCGCGATGATGCGGTCCTGGATCGGCAGCGACTGCTTGCGGAAATCGTCGGCCAGGTTCGTTCCCTTCGAGTCCCGGCCCGATTCGAGCAGCTTGAGCGACTCGGCCATCGGCCCGATGGCGAGAGCGTCCAGCGCCTGCACCATCGTCGCCAGCGGCAGACCGTCGTTCTCCATGTTGCGCGCCAGGTTCTTCGTCCGGCCGCGCACTTCCGCCTGCTGCCGAACGATGACCGGGAATTCGCCGCGCTGTGCCGTCTTGACGCGGGTGTCGCTCTGCAAGGCGATCAAGGCGCGCAGTTCGTCGGCATAGTCGATCACCTTGACGTCCACGTTTTCGAGGGATTTGACGACGTCGATCACGTCGAGGATCAGCCGCCGCGACTCGCCCTTGCCTGGACCGGTAATGTCGTTGCGGTCGAGCGCCTCGGCCCAGTATTCGACGCGCTGGCCGACCTTGAGTCCGGCCTGGCGCAGGTCCCAGCGATAGCGCTGCGCGGCGTGCAGTTTCGGCGCGCCCTGCGAATGATCGAAGCGAACCACTTCGCGCGGCTCCTGTTCGTTGACCCGATAGAGCAGGCGAACGGAGGCAAGGCCATAGTCGTCGCGCGCCTCGATGATGAGCGGCAAGACGGTATCTGTTTGAATCCCAAGGCGCTCGCCGGGCGCTTGCAGACCGACGCTGGGCGGCTGATCGCGCACCAGGGCGATGGGCCGCCAAAGGCGATCGCGGTTCTCGTAGCCGCGCGTATCGAGCAGCTTGACCTGATACGTTGCCGGAGCGTTGAGGAACGGGCCACTGACACCGGGGACGACCTTCGCCGTTGGCTCCCAGAGGGTGAACGAGGTGTTCCAGTCGCGCGCCTCGCCCGGCTGGTCGAGAGCGATCTTCTCCCCGCTGCTGGCGAACAGCGAAGCGGTTTGCAAGGCGGACGTGGCTCGCAGCGATAGCTTGACGCGCGTCCCGGCCACGCCGCTGACGTCCCCTTCGGTCGTGGTGCGCGACGCCAGTCGGGTATAAGCGGGGGGAGTATAGGTGACGCTCAGGCGTTCGACCTGGGGCGGCTTGATGACTTCGAGGTTAAACGAATCGGAACGGGCGTCGCCCGCCGTCAGGTAATACTCGAACGATGCGGCGGCCTGCTTGATCTCGAAGCGGAAAGTCGCGTCGCGGTTTTCCGAGAGCATGTCGCTCGTCTGCCACACGCCGCCGGTCGTTCGGCGATGGAGGATGGCATGCGTGGGGATCGTGCCTTTGAGCCTGGCCTCAATGACGACCGGCACGCCCTCGGCAACGACGCCGTCGCCGGGGGTGATGTTGTCGATGCGCGTGGACGTGTACGGCTCGATGGCCGCGGCCGGCAGCAGCACGCGAACGAGGCCATTGAAGAATTGCGGCGTGAAGCAAATCGCATAGAGAACCAGGGCGGCGACGGCGATGGCGGCGCCCTTGCCGGCTGTGCGTGTCGGCTTGCGATCGATACTATCGCCGAGTTCGACATCGGCCGCCGCCTGGCCGGCATCCTTGACGATGGCGGCGACCAACTCAGCGGAGACGCCGGGTTGTGTGCCGCGTCCGAGTTGGAGAGCGTTGATAAGTTTGTTGGCGAACTCGGGGTGTTTGCGCTCGACGAGAGCGGCGAAGAAGTCGTCGCGCCGATCCTCGAGCCAGCGGCGGACGATGAGAGTGAAGACGCCGGCCGCCAGACTGCCCCAGAGGATCGCGGCGAGGAGCAAACGCCCCAGCGGTGCCGGTTTCCAGAGGTTGTCCAGGGCGACG
>JBBSDR010000330.1:0-6955 GCA_038240465.1 Gemmatales bacterium | reverse complement strand
CGCTGGTTGATGCAGGTGTTCTGGTTGGAACGCTGGTATTTCATCAAGCGATAGATATCGACGCCAGGCTTGGCCGGATCCATTTCATCCGTGGCGCGGATGACGATACGGGTGGCGTCGACCTGGTCGACCACGCCGGTGCGGCGCGCGCCGATCGCGGCGCCCGAGTCGCGGGCGACCACGCCTTCCATGCCGGTGCCGACGAACGGCGCCTCAGCGCGAACCAGCGGCACCGCCTGGCGCTGCATGTTCGAGCCCATCAGCGCGCGGTTGGCGTCGTCGTTCTCGAGGAACGGGATCAGCGCCGCCGCGACCGACACGAGCTGCTTCGGCGACACGTCCATGAAGTCGACCTTGTCGCGCGGATAAAGCAGCACGTCGCCGGCGTGACGGCAGACAACGAGGTCTTCCGTGAACCGGTTGTGGCGGTCCATCTGCGCGTTGGCCTGCGCCACGGTATAGCGGCCTTCTTCCATCGCCGACAGGTAGATCACCTCGTCGGTGACGCGGCCGTCCTTGACCTTGCGATAGGGCGTTTCGACGAAGCCGTATTTGTTGACGCGCGCGAAGGTCGCGAGCGAGTTGATCAGGCCGATGTTCGGGCCTTCCGGCGTCTCGATCGGGCAGATCCGGCCGTAATGCGTCGGATGCACGTCGCGCACCTCGAAGCCGGCGCGTTCGCGGGTCAGGCCGCCGGGGCCAAGTGCCGAGAGCCGGCGCTTGTGGGTGATTTCCGACAGCGGATTGGTCTGGTCCATGAACTGCGACAGCTGCGACGAGCCGA
The DNA here is from genome assembly GCA_038240465.1 of Gemmatales bacterium. Classification (GTDB taxonomy): domain Bacteria; phylum Planctomycetota; class Planctomycetia; order Gemmatales; family Gemmataceae; genus JBBRIK01. The sequence continues at coordinate 6,171 of JBBSDR010000330.1, read as the reverse complement.
AGAATTCGCGCACCGCGGCGGCCGCCGGCTTAGCGTTGATGAGGTCCTGCGGCATCACGGTGTCGATGTCGACACTGGACATGCGCTCCTTGATCGCGCGCTCCATGCGGAGCAGGCCGATACGGTACTGGTTCTCCATCAGCTCGCCGACCGAGCGCACACGCCGGTTGCCGAGGTGATCGATGTCGTCGATCTGCGCCTTGGATTCCGGATCGCGCAGCCTCATGATGTACTTGATGGCGTTGAGGTAGTCGAGGGACCGCAGCGTCATCTCGTCTTCCGGCACGTCCTGCTCGAACTTGCGATTGACGCGGAACCGGCCGACGCGCCCCAGGCGATAGCGGTTGGCGTCCTGGAATTTCTCGCGGAACAGGTCGCGCGCCTTGTCGAGGTGCGCGGGGTTGCCCGGACGCAGCCGGCCGTAGATCTTCAGCAGCGCCTGCTCGTGCGTCTTCATCGTGTCGGCTGTCTGCTGGCCCTTGCCGCCGTGGTCCTCCTTGAGCGATTCGAGGATGATGCGATCCTTGATTTTGTCGATCGGCTGGTCGAGGACGGTGATCGACGTGAGGTTGCTCTTGCAAATCTTCTCCGCCAAATCCTCCTTGATCTCGAGGTCGCCGGTCGAGGCGTCGAGCAGGACCTCGCCCGTCTCCGGGTCGATGATGTCGCCGCAGGCGATGCGCTTGACGAGGTTGGCCGCTCCGGTCGGCGTGATCTTCATCTCCTCAGTGCCGTAGAACGCCTTGAGGATGTCAGCGTCGGTCGAGAAAGCGGGGTCCATGGCGCGGAGCAGCGTCATGGCCGAGAACTTGCCCGACTGGTCGATGCGAACGCCGAGGGTCTCCTTCTTGGTGACGTTGATCTCGATCCAGGAGCCGCGCTCGGGGATGATGCGGCACGAGTGCAGCTTGCGTTCGCTGGCCTCCGTCTCGACGACGAAATCGACGCCGGGCGAGCGATGCAACTGGCTGACGACGACACGTTCGGCGCCGTTGATGATGAACTCGCCGCCGCCGATCATGATGGGCATGTCGCCGAGGTAGACTTCTTCCTCGATTGGCTGCTCCTTGATGAGGCGGAGCCAGACGCGGAAGGGTCGGCCATAGGTGAGACGCAGTTGCCGGCACTCATCGGGGTCGTAGCGCGGCTTGTCGAGCTGGTAGCGGACGTACTCCAGCTTCAGGGTTTTGTCGTAGCTTTCGATGGGGAAGATTTCGCGCAGCACGCCTTCCAGCCCGGCGAGCTTGCGCTCTTCGGGTGGGATGTCGAGCTGGAGAAACCGCTCGTAAGAGCGAAGTTGAATATCGGTCAGCGGCGGCACCTCGACGGTATCGCCGAAGCGGCCGAAGTTGCGGACCGCATCCGGAATGATCGTGCGAACGGCCGGGATGGGCATGACTGTGCTCCTCCCAAGTGCGAGACAAGGAAGCAAATAACTATTACGAGGCCGCGCGAGCGCGTGACGGAACGCGTCGGCAATCCGAAAGCGCGCGATTCACCGGCCGGGGCCAGCCGGCTGCACACGCGCGGGGTGCAGTTGTCGTTCTCGAGTCGGGAGAGGTTCCGCCGGCGCCCGAGAAGAGCCGGAGACGGAACGAAACCAGCCCCGTACTCCTGGGATGAGCGCACGGATCGACCGTCGCCCATAAGGGGTACGAGGCCACAGGGAATGACTGACGTGTGGCACGTTCGGTTCCACTGTGGGAAAATGTAAGCGGACCCGGCTGTGCACCGCCCGGTCCGGCCGGCTGTGGGAAGCGTCCTGGCTTTCCCCCGGCTATGAGTCGCCTCTGCTGTTCCGTGAATTTGTGAATTCGTGAATTTGTGAATTCGTGAATTTGATTCCTCTGTTTTCTGCTCTCCCGGATCAGCGGAAGGTCAGAACACTAAGCGATCAAATTCACCAATTCACAAATTCACAAATTCACAAATTCACAAATTCACCACTCACTTGACCGACGCCTTGCCGCCGGCGTCTTCGATCTTCTTCTTGATCTCGTCGGCGGTCTTCTTGTCGATACCTTCCTTGATGGGCTTGGGGGCGCCTTCGACGGTCGCCTTGGCTTCGGCCAGTCCCTGGCTGGTCAACTCGCGAACGACCTTGATGACCTGAATCTTCTTGGTCGGGTCCGCGAGTCCGTCGAGGGTCACCGTGAACTCGGTCTGCACTTCCGGGGGCGCCGCGGCGGCTGCTGCCGGAGCCGCGGCGACAGCCACGGCGCCAGCCGCCGCCTTGATGCCGTACTTTTCCTCCAGGTAATTGCCCAGCTCAACAGCCTGGCTCACCTTGAGATTGGCGATCTGATCGCCCAGACCTGTGATTTCCGAAGAGAAGTCTGCCATCGGTGTATGATCCTTTCTGCGTGCGAGCTGCTGAAGCGGGCAGCCTTGCTTGCGTAATAGCTTCGAGCTGTGATTATCTGGAGAGCGCCGGTCGCGCCGAGGTTCGCGCCGTCAAGCCGGCGGCGGCGCTGTTTCGGGGGTTGCCGCCGCTGCCGTTTCGGGCGCTGCTGCCGCGGCTGGCGACTCTTCCTTCTTTTCGCCGATCGTTTTCACCTGTCCCGCGACGCCAGAGGCCGGTCCCTTGAGTGCGCCGACGATATTCGAGGCCGGCGACATGGCCAGGCTCAGCACGCGGCCGATGGCCTCCTGCCGGGTGGGCATCTTGAGCGCCTGATCGAAGGTCACCGGCTGGCCGTCCGCCATCGCCCCTTTGATGGTGACCTTGTCCTTGTACTGCGCCGCCTTCTTGAGGTCCTTCAGTTCGGTTTCGATGCTGCGGCTCAGTTCGGAGACGCTGCTGGCTCCCCAGGCAAAGACGGTCGTCCCCTTCCACACCGGCGAATCGTCCGGCAGGTTCAGTCCCAGTTCCTTGAACACGCGCCGCGTGTAGCTGTTCTTGACGACCTGCAAGCGAATCTTCTTCTTGCGCAGCGACGCTCGCAACTGGCCGTCCGCCAGGCAGGTCAGTCCCTTGACGCTCAGGACGACCAGGTCGCGCACCTCGCCGAAGGTGGTCTTGAGGGCGTCCATCTGCATTTGCTTGATTACTTTGCTCATTCGTGGCTCTTCGGTTTGTGAATTTGTGAATTTGTGAATTTGTGAATTTGATTGCTCTGTGCGTCTGTCCTCCTCTGACCATTCAGGCGAGAGAACAGAGGAATCAAATCCACAAATTCACAAATTCACAAATTCACATCGACACGGGGACTCCCGGCGTCATGGTGCCGGCGATGGTGATCGACTGGATGTAGTTGCCCTTGACGCCCGATGGCTTGACCGCGCGAACCTGATCGACGAAGGCGGTGATGTTCTCGATCAGCTTGTTCTCGTCGAAGCTCATCTTGCCGACGCCCGCGTGGACGGTGCCGCCCTTCTCGGAGCGGTATTCGACCTTGCCGGCCTTGAATTCCCGGACCGACGCCATCACGTCAGCGCCGGCGGAAATGACCGTGCCGGCCTTCGGCGTCGGCATCAGGCCGCGCGGGCCGAGGATCTTGCCGAGCCGGCTGACCTGGCCCATCATGTTCTGCACCGCGAGAGCGACGTCGAACTCCAGCCAGTTCTCCTGCTGGATCTTCTTGATCAGGTCGTCGCTGCCGGCGAAGTCGGCGCCCGCTTCCTTCGCCTTGGCCACGTCATCGCCCTGACAGAAAACCACGACGCGAACCGTCTTGCCGACACCGTGCGGCAGCGAGACCGCGCCGCGGATCATCTGGTCCGACTGCGCTCCGTCGATGCCCAGCGAGATGTGGACCTCGACGGTCTCGTCGAACTTGGCCCGCTTGATGGATTTCAGCAGCGAGACAGCCTTCTTCAAGGTCGTCGCGCCTTCCTTGGCGATCTTCTGGACGGAGTTCTTGATCTGGTTCCGGAGTTTCTTGCCGCGGCGCGGCCCAACACCGGGACGATGTTTCTTCTTGGGGCCATCGTGCGGCTGCGGGGCGGCCGGCTTGCCTTCGGCAACCGTCGCGCCAGGCGCGGGCGCACCGGACCCCTTGGGAGCGGCGTCCGGCTTGGCCTTCTTTTCTTTCTTTTTCTCTTCCGCGGCCGGGGCGGCGGGCGTTGGGGACGCCTCGGGCGTGGCCGGCGTCTCCGGCGTTTCGGTTGATTTCTTCTTCGCCATGGTCGCTGTTCTTTCGGAGGAATACAGGCAGGTTAGCCGGCTGGCGGCACTTCTCCGAAGCGCCGCCAATCGGTCCGCGAATCACTCTCGGGTTTATCCTTCGATGGCCAGTCCCAGACTGCGAGCGGTGCCGGCGATGATGGTGACGGCATGATCGAGGTCGCGGGCGTTGAGGTCTTGCAGTTTCTTCTGCGCGATGTCGCGCACCTGGGCCAGCGACACCTTGAAGCCCTTGTACTTGCCGGTCTTCTTCGTCTTCTCTTCGCCGTTGATGACGTCGCCGCCCTGCTTCTTGCCCAGCGGAATGCCGGCTGCCTGCTTGAGCAGAACGGCCGCGGGCGGACTCTTCAGCACGAACTCGAAACTGCGGTCCGAGTAAACCGTGATGACCACCGGAACGGTGATGCCCTTGAGTTCCTTGGAGCGGTCGTTGAACTGGGACACGAACTGTCCGATGTTCACGCCATGCTGGCCCAGCGCCGGACCGACCGGAGGAGCCGGCGTCGCCTGTCCGCCGGGGCATTGCAATTTGATCTGAGCCGTAACGTGACGGGCCATGGTGTCCCTCGGAGCATCCTTGCCGGGTGGGGGCTGGCGTTGTTCCCGCCATGCCGTTTGCGGCAAGAAGATTTAGCAAACAATTAGTATAGCCCGAAGCGCAAACAAGGGCAATGGCCCCTCGCTCACGATTCGGGCTGACGCAGTTGTGCAAGTCGCGTCACACACGCTCGACTTGCCAGTATTCCAGTTCAACTTTCATGGGCCGGCCGAAGACGGTCAGTTCGACGCTCAGCTGGTTTTTCGCCTCAATGATCTCCTTGACCTCGCCTTCCATGTCCTTGAACATGCCGTCCTTGACCTTGACGCGGTCGCCGTTCTCGAAGTCGCACTGGACTACCGATTTCTCCTCTTCCACGCCTTCCTTTTTCTCCAGCAGCCAGCGTTTTACCTCGTGGTCCGCCATGGGTTGCGGCGGCTTGGTCGCGGTGCCGCCCACAAAGTCCCCAACCCCGGACGTCTCGCGGAACAGGTAGAGGATGCGGTCGTTGAACTCGACCTCGGCCATGAAGTACCCGGGCAGCGTCTTCTTCTCGCGCGTGTAGCGTTTGCTGTTGCGCATCTCCGTGACCTTTTCGGTCGGAATGTAGATCCGCCCGAAGTATTCCTCCAGCCCCTCGATCTTCACCTTGCGCAAGATGGCTTGCCTGATCGTCTCCTCGCGGCCGCTTTGCACCTTGACGATATACCAGCGCTTGTTGTTCGGTTTCGCCGGTTCCTCGGCCAGAACCGGCGCCAGCTCCGGCGCAGCGTCCTCGTTGGCCTCGACTGGCTCGTCTTCCGCCTCCTCGACAGCCGGCTCCGGGGCGGCTTCGGGTTCCTCGACCTCCGTTGCTTCTTCGGGTACATCCGCGACGTGAGGCGCGGGTTCCTCGGCGGGGGCAGGCTCCTGCGCGTGCGCGGGATGGGCCTCGCTCGCCGGGGAGTGATTCTCGGGGGCTGTCGGCTCGGCAAGCGTGTCGGTCGTGGTTGCAACCTCGTCCGTCACCATGATAGTTGACCCCAGTTGCTCGATGCGCTGATTCGGCCGGGTGAGCGAGGCCACTACTGGCCCCGCTCGCCCGGCCCGAAGGCTACCATTTGAGGTTCTTGTCGTCCTTGTCCGTCTTGGGCTTGGGCGGCGCCGTTTTCAAAACATCGATCGGTTTTGAGCTGAGCAGGCGAGCCCAGGCGATGTCCACCACGAACAGGAAGACCGCCATCAGCACCATGGTCACCAGGACCACGATCGTGTCCTGATACAGCCGGCTCCGCGTCGTCCACGACACCTTGTTCATCTCCGCCTCGGTGGCGATGAGGAAGTCGGCGAACGACGGCAAGTTGACGATGCGCCACGCCAGCCAGATCGCCCCGGCCAGGAGCAGCAGCGGCAAGGTGTAGCGCACGACCGGCAGCAGCGTCAGGCTGGAATAATAGGTCGTGCCTTTCATCGGCTTCGCCTCGGGAGCCGCTTCCTTGGTTTCCACATCGATTCGGCGGATATCCTT
>JBBSDR010000329.1:0-6955 GCA_038240465.1 Gemmatales bacterium | reverse complement strand
GGAATTCGAGGCGATCCTGGCGGGCGTCCGTGAACCGGCGCTGGTGTGAATGTCTTCCGCCGCTTGCGGCTTGGCGACTCCCACCGCCAAGCCGCAAGCGGCGAACATTGAGGAGTGAACCGTGGCCATTTGCGTGCAGATTCCAACACCGATGCGGCAGCACACCGGCGGCAAGGCTGAAGTCGAGGCCGTCGGAGCGACCGTTCAGGGCGTCCTCGACGATCTTGGCAAGCAGTTTCCGGGGCTGACCGAGCGTCTCTTCGACAAGGGACAACTCAAGCGCTTCGTCAACGTCTACCTCAACGACGAGGACATTCGTTTCCTCGATAACCTCAACACGGCGGTGAAGGACGGCGATCAACTGGCCATCATTCCCGCGGTTGCCGGAGGCGAACCGGGGGTGTGAACCCCCGGGTTACACCATGAGCGACGCAGAACAACAAGTTCCCGATGGAGCGGCTGTCTTTCCACTGATTCCTGCCGAACTCGGCGTGCATCCGCTCCTGCTCGCCGTCCTGCACGCCGTCGTCTTTCTCGACGGCTCCGACGAAAAGATCGTCCATCCCGACGCCGCTTCCGAAGCGCTCGAGTATCTCGTCGGCTATCTCCAACGACTCGAGGGAGCCGATCTGCGCCGCTTGCAGGAGGACCTGCAAGTCCTCACTGCCCTGGCGAGCCAGGAAGATTGGCCGAGAGAGATGGTGCAATTCTTGCGCGATTTCCTGAGCAATTATGGAGTAGGAGAAGGAGGCGAGTCCTCCGCCCGCGACAATGAGTAACGATGCATCCCTCGAACGCTACAGCCGGCAGATGCGCTTCTACGGCATCGGCGAAGACGGTCAGCGGAAACTGCGCGACAGCCACGTTACTCTGTGCGGCTGCGGCGCCCTCGGCACCGTTCTCGCCAATGTCCTTGTTCGCGCCGGCGTCGGCCACGTTCGTCTCGTCGATCGCGATTTCATCGAGACGAGCAACCTGCAACGTCAGGTGCTGTTCGACGAACACGACGTGGCCGAGAACCTGCCCAAGGCCGAGGCGGCGGCGCGCAAACTCGGCGCCATCAACTCCGAGGTGGTCGTCGAGCCGATCGTCACCGACATCGACCGCACCAACATCATCGGTCTCGTCCACGACGCCGACATCATCCTCGACGGCACGGACAATTTCGAGATCCGCTATCTGATCAACGACGCGGCCGTGAAGCTGAACAAGCCGTGGGTCTACGGCGGCTGCATCGGCAGTCACGGCCAGACGATGACCATCCTGCCGGGTCAGACTCCTTGCCTGCGCTGCGTCTTCGAGGCGGCCCCCGCGCCGGGAGAGGCGGGGACGTGTGAGACGGCGGGTGTCCTGTCGCCAATCGTCAACATCATCGCCAGTTTCCAGGCGACGGAGGCAATCAAGATCCTCACCGGCCGGCTCGACAAGGTGAATCGCGAATTGCTCTACTTCGACATCTGGGAGAATACCCAGCGGCGTATCAAGATCGCACCGTTGCTCGGGAAGGTGGACTGTCCCTGCTGTCAACGGCGGCGGTTCGAGTGGCTCGACGGCGAGCATGGCCAGCAGACGACGAGCCTGTGTGGCCGTAATGCCGTGCAGGTGGCGCATCGCTCGGCGACGACGCTGAACTTCGAGACGATGGCGCGCCATCTGGAGACACTGGGCGAGGTGAGCTACAATCGCTTTTTGCTGCGATTCCAGGCGGAGGGACACGAGTTCACGGTGTTCCCGGATGGCCGGGCGATCATCAAGGGGACGAGCGACGTCGATAAGGCCCGGACGCTCTATGCGAAGTATATCGGTCACTGATTGCTTCCAGACTGCGGTTCCTCACGGTATAATCCCGCAATCGGGGTATCCTCTCTCGACAGGAGTCCCAAACATGGCGGTACTGCTCCTTGAAAATGTTCCGGCGGAGATAATGGAACGGCTGGGACAACTCGCGGCGTCCCGGGGACGGTCCTTGCCTGACGAAGCCCTCGAGCTTTTGCAGTTGGGACTTCATCTCAGGGAATCGCCGCGTCCGCGGCTATCCGATTATGTTCCCGGAGAAGAGATTTCCCCTCCCTACGATCTACCCCGGTCGAGTAAACCAGTGCGGGTCCATGCTCGGCCAGCGCGGCGGCCACGCCTTCCCGATCCGCCCATCATTGAGGGACAGGAGTGAACCCCGATGATGTATCAGATCCTGCCCGTCGATGAGTATCTCGCTCAGGGCGATATTCTTGACGGCTGCCCCATTCCCAATTTCGAGGACCCATTGGAGATCGAGGAGGGGGAGTTCGCTACAAGTATCTGGCACGAACGAGTCGTTGTCTTGACGCAAGCATGCGATCTGACCCAGAGCAAAACAAGCAAGGTTCTCGTCGCCCTTCTGCAGCCTGCCGCGGTGCTGGTCGATCAGGGCGAACTGAAGGCCGCGACGATTCGCGACCAAATTCGCCGCGGACTGGTGTACGGCTGGTATTTCTTGCCTGCTGCTCCCTCCCCCGTGGCTCTTCCAGAGTCCATTGTTGATCTGCGCGACCTGCATACGATACCCCGTTCGATTCTCGAAGGCCTGGTCGCAGGTGGAAAACGCATCTGCCGGGTGGCGACCCCTTACCGCGAACATCTCGCCCAGCACTTCGGTATCACCTACATGCGGATCGGTCTCCCCGCTCCGTATGAAACCGAATGAGAGTTCTCGCGTTCGCCCTGACGCCGGATCCTCCGTTCAGGACATTGCCCGCTCTATCCGCGAGAGAGGGCAGGACATGGCCCACATTCACTTCACGCCGACCCTGCTACGCCACATCACCTGTCCGCCGCGCGCGGTGAAGGGAACGACGGTCCGGGAAGTCCTCGACGCGGTCTTTGCCGACAACCCGTGCTTGCGCAGTTATGTTCTCGACGATCAGGGCGAGTTGCGCCAACATATGGCCGTCTTCCTCGACGGCGTGCAAGTCCGCGATCGCGTCTCCCTCTCCGACGCCGTCTCCGAGAACTGCGAAATCTACGTCATGCAGGCGCTCTCAGGCGGATGACCAACACGCTGATCTGTCCGGACCTCGCCGGAAAAACCCTCACGATCGGCACAGGTGTGCGTCGATAAGAGAGAGAAGGTTCTAAACCAACCCGACGCTCCCGCGAAGCGTCGCCTCTCGGAAGCGTCATGGTGTCCGTCCGCAAGCGATCGCTGGCCTGGCTGAGCGTCCTCGTGGCCTACTGCGCTCTGCTGTCCGGCTGCTGTCTCTTCAAACCGCGCCTCGACCAGTCGTTGCTGACGTTCAAACCCACCGACGAATCCCCCACCCACCTCTCCGACCAGTACCTCATTCGCTTCCCCGATATCCTTGACGTTCTGATCGTGGATCAGTCGTCGATGTGCGGCGAACGGCCCGTGCGCGTCGATGGGCGGATCGAACTGACGCCGGCCGATCGGATTCGCGTCGAGGGCAAGACCACTCCTGCCGTCGCGAAACAACTCGCCGAACATCTCGGCTGCGCGGCCGACAAGGTCCACGTCAGCGTCATCGCCTTCAACAGCCAGCGGATCTTTCTCCAGGGCGAGATCAAGGGCGAGGCGCGCGCCGTCGCCTACATGGGTCCCGAGACCGTCCTCGAGATGTTGCAGCGCGTCGGCGGCATCACCTCCGGTGCAGCCCCGGCCAATATCCAGGTCGTTCGCGCTCATGTCGCCGATGGCAAGCCGCCCGAGGTCTTTGACGTCGATCTCGAGGCGATCCTCATGAAGAACGATCGAGAAACCAACGTCAAACTGCAACCCTTCGATCAGGTCTACATCGGCCAGTCGAGCAGTTCGCGCATCAAGAAGGCGCTGCCGCCGTGGTTGCGGCCGCTTTATGGCCGAGTCTTCGGGCTGACCCGGCCGGGAGACGCTCCCGAGTTCCTGACCGGCGAGCGCCGCCGCCCTGGGCTTGCGGAACGGCGCGACCCTGGCTATACCTCTCGCCGTTCGGACTGATCCGATTCTCGGCCAGGGAGGGCGCGGAAAATGCGCGAACAGAAGAAGAGCGAGCAGAAAAAGAGCATGCCGGCGCCGCGTGGGCCGGTCTGGCGGCGACGGCTGGTTTTCGGAACGCTGTGGCTGGGCATTGCCGCAGGCGCCTACTGCTATGGCCGGTTTGCCCAGTTGCCCCAGGCGGCAGCCGAGCCGCCGGCGGCACGCGCCGCCGTTCGCGACACGTCGGCGCCGTACTCTCCCGAATACTCGGGCCGGGTCATCGCCTACATTCACGGCACCATCCCGATCACTCGCGAAGACCTGGGGGAATACCTGATCGCGCGCGGCGGCAAGGAACGCGCCAGGACCCTGATCAACAAAAAGGTCATCGAGTATGCCGCCAAGCAGCGCGGTATCGAGGTAACTCAGGGCGAGATCGACGCCTCCCTGAACGCCGATGCCGCCGCCCTCAACGTCCAACCGACGGAATTCGTCAACGCCATCCTCAAGCGCTACAACAAGTCGAAACTCGAATGGAAAGAGGACGTGATCAAGCCGCGTCTGATCCTGGAGAAGCTGGCCCGGCCGCGCGTGTCGGTGACGCGCGAGGACCTCGCCAAAGCCTATGAGGCCTATTACGGCGAGAAGGTCGATTGCCTGATGATCATGTGGCCCAATGACGAGTTGAACATGGTCAGGAACCAGATCTGGCCGCTGATCCGCAGCAGCGACAAGGAGTTCGAGCACTACGCGAGCATTCAGTCCAGCCCGAGCCTGGCCTCCGCCGGCGGCCACATCAAGCCGATCGGCCGGAACACCGCGGGCAATGATAAAATCGAGGGCGTTCTGTTCAACCTGCGGCCAGGTCAGGTCAGCCACATTATCGAGAGTCCGGAAGGGCTCGTGGTCTTCAAGTGCATCGGCCATGTGAAGCCTGACACCTCGGTGTCGTTCGAGCAAGTCCAGGCCAAGCTCGAAAAGGAAGTGTTCGACAAGAAGGTGGCCATCGAGGTGGGCAACGTGTTCAAGGAACTGTACGCGGCCGCGAACCCGAAGAACTTCCTCGAACCGATGGGCGTCGTTGAAGACGTCAAGCAGGATTTGATGCGAACGGGCGCTCTCGACAAGGGAAGCGCGCCAATGAAGGCGCTGCCGGCCTCCGCTGCTCTGCCGGGGAACCCGGTGCCGGCGCTGTTCCCGCCTCAATGACGCGCGGAGGATCGCCGCTTGCGGCTTGGCGGGCCGCCCGCCCAGCCGCAAGCGGCAATTCCGAGGCAGGCGCGATACAATGACTCCCGGAAATCTCCGGCCGGATACCTCTCCCGGACGGCCATTCTTCCGCGGAGTCCCGATTCATGCTGAAACAGTTCTGTCTTGCCAGTCTCGCCTTCGTCCTCGCCCCTTCCTTCATGCTCGCTCAACCCGCAGCCAAAAAAGCGTCCGGGAAGTGGACTCCCGACGACGTCCTCCGCGCCGAGACAGCCCGCGATTTCCAGTTCTCGCCCGATGGCAAACAGCTCCTCTGGGTCAAGAGCCGGCCCGATGAGGAATCGGGCGAGCCTCTGGGACAAATCTTCCGCACCATTCCCGGCGAAAAGAAAGACGTCCAGTTGACGCGCGGAACGGAATCGTGCCTGTTTCCGCGCTGGTCGCCGGACGGCAAGCTGATCGTCTTCCTCAGCAAGCGCGCCTCGACCGAACCGAAAGAGAAGGTACGCGGCCAGCGCACTCCCCGCGGCAAGGCCCGGGCCAAGAGCAAGGACGACGAGCCGAAAGACCAGCTCTGGCTCATGGACGCCACCGGCGGCGAACCGTGGCGGCTCACCGATCATCCGCGCCGCGTCGCCAACTTCGCCTGGGCGGGGTCCGAGGCGATTGTCTTCCTCGCTCAGGAAGATCCGACTCTCTACGAGAAGACGCTCAAGGACGATAAGAAGGACGATTCCTCCGTCATCGATGACGAGAAACACGAGCCGCCCAGCCGCCTGTTCCGGATCGACCTCGAGACGAAGAAGGTCACGCGGCTGACCGACAATACCACGCGCATCGAAACCTTTGCGCTGTCCCCCGACGGCAAGAAGGCCCTGACGATCCAGAGCCGAAGTCTCAGCTACCAGTTCGACAACAAGCTCAAGCCGATCGTGTTCTTCCACGATCTGGACAAGGGTGAGAAGAAGCAGGTCTTCAAGGACGCGAAGTACAACGTCAGCGCCATGCGCTGGACGCAGGACGGCAAGAGCGTCTACGTCAGCAGCCAGTACACGACCAGCCCGCGCTACGTCCACGCGACCATCACCGAACTGTATCACTTTGACGTCGAGAAGCTCACCGAGCAGAAGGTGGACCTGGGCTGGGAGCGCGGTCTCGCCGACCAGGCGGAGAATGACTCCAAGGAAGGCTTTATCCTGACGCGCGATGGCTTCCTCGCCCTCCTGGCCGACGGCGTGCGCTTCAAGGCGGCGCGCTATGTCAAGACGGGTCCGGTCGCCTGGAAGCGCGAGTTCCTCACGGGCGAGCAGGCCAGCAACCTGTTCGGTTTCGCCGTCGCTCCTGACGCCAAGACCCTCGTTTACGCTCATTCCGCAGCGGACACGCCGACGCAGTGGTATCACGCCGGTCTCCACGGAGCCGCCCTGAAGGACGCGCAGCCCATCGCCCGGGTCAACGACAACTTCAAGAACCTGCCCAAGTCGAAGGTCGAGGTGATTCGCTGGAAGGGCGCGCTCAACGAGGAAATCGAGGGGCTGCTCTACTATCCGCATAACTACAAGCAGGGGACGAAGTATCCGCTGGTGCTGATGATCCACGGCGGACCGTTCGGCGCCGATACCGATTCGTGGGAGGAGTCGTGGGCCTATCCGGTCAATTTCGTCTGCCAGCACGATACCTTCGTGCTGAAGCCGAACTACCACGGCAGTTCCAGCTACGGGCTGAAGTTCGCCGAGTCGATCGCGAACGGCAAGTATTACGATTTGCCGCTCGAGGACATCGAGAAGGGCGTCGATT
>JBBSDR010000328.1:0-6957 GCA_038240465.1 Gemmatales bacterium | reverse complement strand
GCCCCACTCGTACAGCTCCTGCGCGACCACGCTGAGACCGGGCGGGCCGCCACCGCCAAGGCCCTGGATACCCTGCACGATGCTCGGGCGGTTGAACCTCTGATCCTGATGTTGCAAGACAGCAACGGGGGCCTGCGCTGCCAGGCGGCCGAGTTGCTGGGCAAACTGGGCGATTCACGAGCCATCGCGCCGTTGCAGAAGGCCCTTCAGGAGGGCGACAAGGAACTCCGGGAAATGGCCACCTGGGCCCTCGAAAAGCTCGGGGCCAGCAAGTGACCTGACAACCAGGGAAAGGAATCAGGAGGCGGTGGCCAGTTCGATGCCTGGACCAAGGGAAAGCCCCCGAGTTTCACGAGTTGTACGCCTTTGATCCGAAGACCGAGATGGTCACGCGGCTGACGGATGCCCCGGCGACCTTTACGCCACCCCCTGGCGTCCGCGATCGAAGCCGCGCCGCAAGGAGGAACGATGTTCATGCGAAAACTGATTGGGTCCGCCGGCATCGTCTGCCTCGGTGTGCTGATTGTCTCAACGGCCAGGCCGCAGCCGCGCGAACCGGACAAACTCGCCGAGCGTTTGCGCCCCCACCTGCCGCCGCTGGAGGAATCGCGCCGCTTCGCCGAGGAATCCCTGACTCAAACCCTCGAAGAACAGACGCTGTTCCGCCGTCTGGATGACCTGGCCGTGGTGGACAAGGTGCGCTACACCGGGCCGCCGCCGCGCGTCATCAAGAACCCGACAGCCCAGGGCGCGGGTAACCCCGTCATCATCAGCGCCTACACTTTCTTGCCCCGAAAATATCTGACGGAAGCGAAACTACCACTGCTCATCCTGGTTCACGGGGGAGTCCACGGCCATCTCAACAGCAGTTACGTCCATATCTTGCGTGAACTGCTCAGGCAAGGCTATGCTGTTTTGGCGCCGGAGTATCGCGGCAGCAGCGGCTACGGCAAGGAGTTCTGGCAACTGATCGACTACGGCGGACTGGAAGTCGAGGACGTCTTCGCCGGCAAGCAGTGGATACTGGAGAACCACGACAACCTCGATCCGCAGCGTGTCGGCATCATGGGCTGGAGTCACGGTGGCTTGATCGCGCTGATGAATCTCTTTGCCCATCCAAAGGACTTCCAGGTAGGGTATGCGGGCGTGCCGGTCTGCGATCTGGTAGCGCGGATGGGCTACAAGGGCCAGGAGTATCGCGACCTGTTCTCGGCTCCCTATCACATCGGCAAGACGGCCGAGGAGAACGTCAACGAATACCGCAGCCGTTCTCCGGCCTGGAACGCCGAGAAACTGCAAACTCCGCTCCTGGTCCACACCACGACCAACGACGAGGACGTCAATGTGCTGGAGGTCGAACACCTGATCAAGGCGCTGAAGGCCGCCGGCAAGAAGTTCGAGCATAAAGTCTACAAGGACGCTCCGGGGGGACATGAGTTCAACCGCATCGACACCAAACTGGCGCGAGAATCGCGCGCGGAGGCCTACCGCTTCCTGGCGAAGTATCTGTCTCCGCCTAACCCGCTCAAGTGAAAACGTCAACCCGAGAAGGCGTTCAACCTGGAAAGATTGGCTATAGGACCCTGGAGAGTTGCTTGAGATCGAAAGACTCACGAACAATTCGGAGAGGGGCCGTCGGAAAAGTGCCGCAAGGGAACTTGCTGGCCGTCTGTTCTCCATTACATACGGTGATTGGAGTACGGGGTATTAGGTCGGCAGAGAAGAAGCGCACACCTTCTGGTAGCCGAAGTCGCCAGACTGCGGCCCAGCAAGGCACCCTAAGTCTGGCGACTTCGGCTACAAGTGAGTTTCTTTCTTGCCGAGGTAATAGCAGCGGTGCCACTCTGCTGCCCGACCTGGAAAATCCGGAATCTTCTCGTTTCTTCCTTCAACAGCTCCATGAAATGAAGTTGCTCTTTTTTCCCTTCCTTTGGTTCAGTCGCTCCAAACTCCAGCAACGCTTGGCCGGCAAGACCGTCCTTATCACCGGAGCAAGCTTCGGCGTCGGCGAAAGCCTGGCGGAGGCCCTCGCCGGCACGAAAGCCCGTCTGATCCTTGTGGCCCGCACCGCCGACAAGTTGCTCGAAGTGAAACAGAAGGTCGAAGCCAGGGGCGGCCGCGCCGACGTTTTTCCCTGCGATCTGTCGAATGCTGAGGCCGTTCAAACACTGATCCAACAATTGCTGCGTCTCCCCGCGGGCATAGACCTTGTCGTCAGCAACGCCGGCAAATCGATTCGCCGCTCCATCTTCGACTCGCTCGACCGCTTCCACGACTTTACGCGGACCATGAACCTGAATTACCTTGGCCCGGTGCAACTCCTCCTCGCCCTCATTCCCGGCCTGGTTGCCCGGCGAGGACATGTCATCAACATTTCGACGGCGAACGCCGGCCTCCTGCCGCCCCCCAAATGGGCCGCCTATCAGGCGTCGAAAACGGCCTTCGATCAGTGGTTTCGTTGTGTCGGTCCAGAGCTGAACGCTCGCGGCGTCGCCACGACGTCGATCTACCTCCCCCTCGTTCGGACCCGCATGATCGAACCGACTCAGGAATTCAGGAACCTGCCCGCGATGCAGCCGGAACAGGTCGCTCGACTCATCTGCCGCGCCATCAACTCACGGCGGCGGTCGTATGGGCCGTGGTGGCTACGGCTGGCGGAACTGGGGTCCGTGCTGCTCCGTTGGCCCTGGGAAGTAATAACGACCTGGTACTTGCGGGGACAGCTAAAGGGGACACATGTTCACGCTGGTGAAAAAACTGCACCGGATGCGTCTGTTGACCATCCCCGGCGTCCTTCGCCTGATTGAAGGGGTGATGACGACCGGCGTCAACTTGATGGCGTTGCTGCGCGTCGCCGCCCATTTGCACGCGGATCGCACCGCCGTCGTCGATGAGCAGGAACGGCTGAGCTATCCCGACCTGTGGCGTCAGGCCGAAACGCTGGCTGGCGCGTTGTATCAGGGGCATGGCATCCAGCCCCGGCAAAAAGTGGCGATCGCCTGCCGAAATCATGCGGCAGCCATCAAGGCCATTTTCGCCTTCTCCCGCCTGGGTACGCACGTCTTTCTCGTCAATCCGGAGATGAGTGCCGAGCAGTTGTTGGCCCTGGAGGAACGTTTGCAGTTCAACTTCTATGTGTATGACGAGCCGCTCGCCGCAGCGTTTGCCACCCCATCATTTAGCAGGAAATCGCTGCCGTCTTACCACCCAACCGACACCTCCATTGACCGGCTGGCGGCGCGGTCACTGTCTCCGAAAGTGCGACTGAAGAAGGTAAAATCAGGCAACATCGTGGTGATGACGGGTGGGACGACGGGACAGCCGAAGGCCGCCAGCCGAAAACCCTCCATCCTCGATTACCTGCCGCCGTTCGTGGCTCTGCTCACCGAGATCCACCTCGACAACTATCGAACCGCCTATATCGCGACTCCCATTTATCACGGCTTCGGCCTGGCGTCGCTGTTCACGGGCGTCGCTTTGGGGATGGAGATGTATTTCACCAAACGGTTCGATGCGGCGTGCTGCTGCGATCTGATCGCACGCCAGAACATCGAAGTGATGACCCTGGTGCCGTTGATGCTCCAGCGGCTGCTGAACCGGGATGTAGAGGCGTTGTCGTCCCTGCGTTGCATCCTCACTGGCGCGGCCACGCTGACGCCCACGCTGGCCCGCGAGTCACTCGCACGGCTGGGGCCGACTCTGTTCAACCTGTATGGCACCTCGGAAGGGGGCTTCGCCATCATGGCCAGGCCGAACGAGTTGGCCCGAAAGCCCGAGTCGATTGGCAAACCGGTCCGGGGCGTGCGAGCCCGCATCGTGAACGAGGCGGACCAAGTGGTCGGCCAACGGGAGGTTGGCCGGCTCTGTCTTCGCAGTGCCTGGACGACGAACAAGAAAAACTGGATCGAGACGGGCGATCTCGCGTTCCGCGATGCCGATGGCGACATCTTTCTCTGCGGCCGCGTCGATGACATGATCGTATCGGGCGGCGAGAACGTGTATCCAATCGAGCTGGAAAACGTCCTGGTGCAACATCCAGACGTGGCTGCTGCAGCGGCGGTCGGCATTACGGACACGGAATTCGGCCAGCGGTTGAAAGCCGTGGTGGTCCCGAGGAAAGGCAGCGCACTCGACAGGGGGGCGTTGCTCGACTGGCTGAGACCGCGCGTGGCCCGCCACCAGATGCCTGCCGTTGTCGAGTTCCGCGACGAACTGCCCTGCACACCTCTGGGCAAACCTGACAAGAAAGCGTTGCGCGGGTGAAGGTATTTGAGGCTCATCCGAGTAAACGGTGGTGTCTGAGCATCGTTGATAGACCTCGAAAACCTGCGGAATTGCTTGAGAATTCTAGCGAAAAACAGGCTCGTTCAATGATGCCAAGACACCACAGCAGGACGAGGTGATCGAGAAACCGTAACTTATATCTCTGCTGTTGTCGTCACCGGCAGTTCACGAACTCCCTCGACGATACGGGCCGTCGCCTCCCACCGGTTCGGCTTTCCCCGAGGAGCAACTTTCATGACCGCACGGATCTCTCGAGGCTGCGGTTCTCCCGAACACGAAATGAACCGGCGAGCGTTCTTCGGTTCGACCGCCGCGCTGCTGGCCGGTGGCACCCTCGGCCTGAACGCTCTCGCGGCCCCCGCGCTCGTCGAGAAGCTGAAAAAGGACCAGAAGCACGCGATCCTGATCTTCCTCTCCGGCGGAGCCAGCCAGTTCGAGACCTGGGACCCCAAACCAGGCGCCAGGACGGGCGGCCCGTTCCAGACCATCCAAACCAGCGTTCCCGGCTACCGGATCTGTGAGTTGATGCCGGAAATGGCGAAACGACTGCACAGGCACACCGCCGTCATTCGCTCGCTCAGCACGCGGAGTACGGAACACGGCGGCCCCCTCGTCGATGCCCTGCTCCGCGGCGAACGGGCGGACATCGGCAATCTCCAGACGCCCTCGCTCGGTTGCATGTTGTCCAAGGAACTCAGCCGGCCCGCAAGCCAGGTACCCGATCATGTGGCCTTCTACACCACTTACGTCGGCTTCAATAACAACGTCCAGATTGACTTCGCCGGCTACCTCGGCGCCGGCAACGAGCCGATCAACATCCTCAACAAACTGGCCCCCGAGGCGAACAAACTGCCGCCCTCGCTGACGGACAGGGACCACCTCGAGCGCGCGGCGATCCGCGAGCAGTTCAGCCAGCGGTTCATGGCCGGACGCCAGGGCGACCCCGTCCTCCTCAGCCATCACACCGCCTACAGCCGGGTTCGCGATATGATGGCCAGCGAGAAACTCTTCGACATCGCACAGGAACCCCAGAAGGTCCGCGACCGCTACGGCAACTCGCTCTTCGGCCAGCAGGCCCTGGCGGCCCGGCGGCTCGTCGAGGCGGGAGTGCCGTTCGTCAGGCTCAACCGCGGCTGGTGGGACAGCCACGGCGAGAACTTCGACATCCATGCCGCGCTCGTACCCGATTACGACCGGGTGATGTCCGCCCTGCTCGACGACCTGGAGGAACGCGGCCTGCTGAAGGATACGCTGGTCATCACCTTCTCGGAGATGGGCCGGACGCCGCATATCAACAACATGCGCGGCCGGGATCACTGGGGCAAGTGCTGGAGCGTCGCCCTGTCGGGCTGTGGCGTCAAGGGTGGTGTCGTCCACGGAAAGACCAACGCCGATGGCACCGACGTTGCCGAGAACAAGGTGTCGGCCTCCCAGTTCTTCGCGACCATCTTCGCCGCCCTGGGGATCGACCACCAAAAAGAGTACCTCGCACCCGATGGCCGACCCGTGCCGCTTACCCCATACCGAACCCAGCCGGTCGCGGAAGTCCTCGCCTGAAAACGTCCCCCCGCTCTTTCCTCGTAGCACAGGCGTCCCGCCTGTGGCTGTCACAGGCGGGACGCCTGTGCTACGAACAGTCTCGGAGATGGAAGATGGACACACTGAATCTCGACAAGCTCAGGGTGACGAAGAGCGTCTATTTCCCGGTGGATCTGCTCAGCGTCGCCCGCACACCGAACAGCGAGCATCTCTGGATCGGCAGCGGCGACTTCAAGCTCTACTTCCTCGATTTCTCCGCCGCGAAACCGCTACCCGTCGCACTCGAAGGGCATACGAGCCAGGTAAGCGGCGTGGTCATGGCGGAGAAAGTCCTCGTCTCCGCCGGCTGGGACCGCAAGTTGATCTGGTGGGACGTGGAGAAACGCAAGCCAATCCGCACGGTGGACGCGCACCAGCGCTGGATTCGACAGATCGCCCTCAGCCCGAATCGCAGCCTGGTCGCCAGCGTCTCCGACGATATGACGTGCAAACTCTGGGATGTCGGCTCGGGAAAGATGACGCGGGAGTTGCGGGGACACGAGTTGCGTCTGCCCCGGTACGACTACCCGAACAAGCTCTATGCGTGCGCCTTCTCCCCGGATGGCAAGTTCCTCGCCGCCGCCGACGAACTCTGCCAGGTCATCGTCTGGGAGGTCTCCAGCGGCAAGGAGGCGGCGCGCCTCGACGCCAAGGCGTTCTTCACGGTGGACTGGGACCGCAACAACCACCCTTACGGCGGCCTTCGCGCCCTCGCCTTCTCCCCCGACGGCCAGTCGCTGGCCCTGGGCGGCATGAAGAACACCGACGTGGCCATCATCAACGGCCATGGCCTGGTGCAGGTGTACGACTGGAAGGCGGGCAAGGTCACGCACGATCTGAAAGGCGGCCAACACCTCCAGTTCGAGACGCTGTGGTTCCCGCCCGGTTCCGAGTGGCTGTTGGCCCTCGTCGGCGGCACGCCGCAGAAGCCCATGCTGAGCTTCTTCGACCTGAAGCAGAAGCGGCTGCTCAAGGAATTCCCCAGCCAAACGTCGATTTTCGGCCTGGCGGTCGGCGAGAAGCAAAACGCCCTCTACACGGTCGGCCGCAGCTTTGCTGTCAAATGGGAAAGTCCCGCCTGAAATCACCGCCCAG